>JACZTE010000281.1 GCA_022573935.1 Chloroflexota bacterium | reverse complement strand
CCGCTCGTAGTAGTCCATCCACTTCAGCCGTTTTCTAGCTCCAGACGAGAGCGCTTGCCCGCGACCGGCGAGGCGGAGGGCCCCGGGCACTGTTCCACTAACAATACGCATAGCGACACCATTCTAGGTGTCACCAATGTTTCTGGACGAGTACAGACCGATGGCCATTGCGTAGTGGGTCAGTTTGGTAGAATGTCAGCTAGTAAAGAGGATGCGCATGGCGTGATGTCGAAGGTCTTCGCGATCTGCTTCCTAGCCTTAGCGGCCGGCGTACTCGTCTTTGGTACGTGGTCGATTGTCGTTATCACCCTAGCGGCGGGAAGCAACAAACAAGGATTCGAACCGATCATTGACACCGCCTTCCCGTTCCATCTCATTTCAGTTTCGTTGACTCTTGGCATTTCGGGTATCCTTGCGCTGATTGGTAAGCGGCTCTGGCCGCGGCAAGCCGAGCACAATGCCGTCGCAAGCAAAGGAGGCGTGCCATGATCGAACAGGTGTTGCCCTACGGCGAGGGCACGGTGCGAGTCGCCCTGCCGGAGCGTACTCGTGTCGTCCGAGGCGGCGGTGGCGGCGGAGGAACGCGGCTGGCCGCGGTCGAGGACCAGGCGGCCGCCGTGCAGACCGCGCTGGCCCAGCCGCTGGGCCTCCCTCGCGTCCGCGAGCTCGTGTCTGCGGGCGGGCGTGTGCTCATCGCCTTCGATGACCCGACGGTGCCGTCCTACGGCCCGGCGCGCCGGCTGGCGATCGAGGCGGTGCTGGCGGAGCTGGCCGAGGCGGGCGTGAGCGAAGAGCAGGTGACGCTGATGTGCGCCAACTCGCTGCACCGGAAGTGGACGAGCGAGGAGCTGGCCTCGATCCTGGGCGATGAGCTGGTCCAGCGCTTCGGGCCGAGGCTGGTCTGCCACGACGCCGAGGATCAGGAGAACATCGTCAACCTGGGCACCACCCCCAGCGGCTACGACGTGGAGGTGCACCGCTTGGTGATGGAGAGCGACCTGACGGTGTACGTGAACGGCGCGTGCCATCTGGGCTTCGGCGGTGGCTGGAAGTCGGTCTGCGTTGGCCTCTCCACCTGGCGCTCGATTCGCTGGACGCACACGCCGGACGGCATGTCGATGTCGGTGCGGGGGAACCGGATGCACAAGGTCTTCGACGAGATGGGCGAGCACTTGGAGTCGCGCCTGGGCCGCCGCATCTTCAAGATCGAGACGATACTCGCGAACGCGACGACGATCGGCCGCATCTGGGCCGGCGGCGTCGCCGAGACGCGGGCGGCGGCGCAGGAGGTGCTCCTTGAGCGGCACCCGCCCCGCCGCAGCGAGGCCGAGCCGGCCGACGTGGTGATCTACGGCGTGCCGAACTGGAGCCCCTATGCCACCTTCGCGGGGATGAACCCCATCCTTACCCTCATCTCGTCCGGGCTCGGCTACCTGGGCGGCTACATCGAGGCGCTGGGCAAGCCCGGCTGCTCCGTCATCATCGCTACGCCCTGCCCCGAGGAGTGGGACAGCGAGCATCACCCGGCCTACCAGGAGGTGTGGGAGCGCGTCCTGCCCGAGACTCGCGACCCCTACGAGATCACCGACCGCTTCGGCGAGGAGTTCGCCACGCGGGCGGACTACATCGAGCGCTACCGCAACGGCTACGCCTTCCACCCGGTGCACGCGATCCTGGCGACGCACCCGCTGAAGCGGCTGCGCCACGCCGGCCGCGTCTTCGTCGCGGGCGCGCAGGACGCGGCGGTGCCGGAGCGCGTGGGCTTCATCGCCACGCCGACCGTCGAGGACGCCATCGCGGAGGCGGAGCGCATCCACGGCCGCGACTGCTCGATCGTCTGCGTCGAGCAGGCGATGGGCTAGGGGCCGCCTACTCTTCCACTAGCGGCGCCGAGGCGAAGAGCACCGCGAACTGTTTGCACCAGACGATGGCGCTCTTGAACTGCGCGACATCCGTGCCGGGTGGGATGTCGTAGTTGAACGCGCCGTCGGTCGCCTTCAGCTCGCCGAGGTTGATCGCGCCCTCCGCGTAGCCGTCCTCAGCGGGCGAGAGGTAGACGAACAGATCGGGGCCGTTGCGGACCGAGAAGTCCTCGAAGCGCAGGGTGTACTGGCCGGGCGCCGTCTCGATGAGCATCGCGCGGCCGCTGCCGAAGTGGAAGTCGTCCGCTCCGCTGATCTCGCCGCTGTAGGCGAGGCGCGGCTCGAACCCGCCGGGTGTCGCAGCGCCGCTCGAACCCGTATCTCCAGGAGGCGTTGCGTCCGAGTTACCAGTGTCCATGTCGCCCGCGGCTAGCGCGAGCGGGTTCGCCTCCTCCAGAAACGAACGCT
>JACZTE010000280.1 GCA_022573935.1 Chloroflexota bacterium | reverse complement strand
CTATAAGCGCAATGAATACGAAGCAGATCCTGGAGAGGACACAACGATGATGACTGTCACGGTATACATTCCCACCCCGTTTCGCAGGATGACGGGCAACCACCCGCAGGTAGAGGTGGAAGGCGCCACTATCGCGGAGGTGCTGGACAACTTAGACCGTCGCTTCCCCGGCGTACACGATCTCATCTACAGCAGCGAGCACGAGATCCCGGCGCACATCAACATCTACGTCAACAACCAGGAGATCGGCAGCCTGGGCGGCGATGCGACGCCGCTGTCGCAGGGCGACCAGATCGCGATCATCCCGGCTATTGCGGGCGGAGCGGGCGACGACGGCGTAGCGCCTGCCCAGCCGCTCACGCCGGACCAGGTGCAGCGCTACTCGCGCCACATCATCATGCCCCAGGTGGGCAGCGCCGGGCAGCGCAAGATCCTGGCGTCGAAGGTGCTCATCGTCGGCGCGGGCGGGCTCGGCTCGCCGGTGGCGGTCTACCTCACGCTGGCCGGCGTCGGCACCATCGGCCTCGTCGACTTCGACACCGTCGACCTCTCCAACCTCCAGCGCCAGATCCTCCACCAGACCGCGGACGTGGGGCGGCCGAAGGTGGAGTCGGCCAAGGAGACGCTTCTCGCGTACAACCCTGACGTCAACGTCGTCACGCACGAAACGCCGCTCACCTCCGACAACGCGCTGGAGATCATCGGCCAGTACGACATCGTGGTGAACGGCGCGGACAACTTCGCCGCCCGCTACCTGGTGAACGACGCCTGCGTCTTCCTGAAGAAGCCGCTGGTCGACGGCAGCATCCTCCTCTTCGAGGGCCAGGCGACGGTCTACCTGCCCGGGAACGGCTGCTATCGCTGCCTCTACCCGAACCCGCCGCCTCCCGGCATGGTGCCAAGCTGCGCCGAGGCCGGCGTGCTGGGCGCCCTCTGCGGCCTCGTCGGCTCGATCCAGGCGACGGAGACGCTGAAGCTGATCCTCGACATCGGCGAATCGCTGAACGGGCGGCTGATGATCTTCGATGCGCTCGTGATGGATGTCCGCCAGTTCAAGATCCGCCGCGACCCCGAATGCCTCGTCTGCGGCGACAACCCGACGGTGACAGAGCTCATCGACTACGACGTGTTCTGCGGCGCGGCGCCCGTGGGGGCTCCGGCCACCGTCCAGACGGAAGCGTAAGGGAAGGAGCACCATGGCGATAACCGTACGCGTAACATCCACGCTCCAGACCCTGGTCGGAGCGAAGTCCGTCGAGGGCGAAGGCAGCACCATAGGCGAGCTGCTAACGGATCTCGACAGCCGCTACCCAGGCTTCAAGGACACGATCAGCGGCGATGACGGCCAGCTACATCGCTTCATCAACGTCTATGTCAACGATGAGGACATCCGCTACCTCCAGGCGCTCGACACGCCGATGAACGACGGCGACACCGTCTCGATCTTGCCCGCCCTCGCCGGCGGAGCGCGCTGAACGACGCCATCGTGCTATACAGCAACCTCATCGAGGCGATCGGCAATACCCCGCTGGTGGAGCTAGCGAGGCTCAGCCCCAAGCCGGGCGTTCGCCTCTTCGCCAAACTGGAGGGACAGAACCCCACCGGCTCGGTCAAGGACCGCATCGCGAAGTATATGATCGAGGCGGCCGAACGGTCGGGCGAGCTGACCAAGGACCGCGTCATCCTCGAGTCGACGAGCGGCAACACCGGCATCTCGCTCGCGATGATCTGCCGCCTCAAGGGCTACCAGTTGAAGGTAGTCCTGCCCGAGAGCGTAAGCGAGGAGCGGACGCAACTGCTACGCGCCTTCGGCGCCGAGATCATCTACTCGGATGGGCTCAAGGGCACCAACGGCGCCATCGTCGTCGCCCAGGAGATCGCGGCGAGCGACCCCAACTACCTCCTGCTCTACCAGTACGGCAACGAGGCGAACCCCCTGGCCCACTACGAGACCACCGGCCCGGAGATCCTGCGCGACCTGCCCGAAGTCGACGTCTTCGTCGCCGGGCTGGGCACCGGCGGTACGCTCACCGGCGTCGGCCGCTACCTGAAGGAGCGGCTGCCCGACGTCAAGATCGTGGCCTGCGTCCCCCACCCGGGCGACCTGGTGCAGGGGCTGCGCAGCCTGGACGAGGGCTTCATCCCGCCCGTGCTGGACGAATCGCTGCTCGACGGCAAGATCGTCGTCGACTCGCGCACCTCCTTCGCCGCGACGAAAGAGCTGACCGAGGTGGAAGGGATCTTCGCCGGCATCTCGTCGGGCGCCGTGCTGCGCACCGCCCAGCGGGCGGCGGAACGGCTCGATAAAGGCAACGTCGTGCTGCTGCTGGCGGACGGCGGCTGGAAGTACCTCCCCAC
>JACZTE010000279.1 GCA_022573935.1 Chloroflexota bacterium | reverse complement strand
CGGGCAGCTCAGGCTTGCCGATGACGATCGCCTCGCGGCCCTTGTAGTAACCACAGCTCAGGCAGACGTGGTGGGGCAGGCGAGGGCTGTGACACTGAGGGCATTCGGTCATTTTCGGTTTGCGGGTGCGTGCATGGCTGCTGCGCCTGCCCTGGAGAGACTTGGCGCTCTTTTGCTTGGGTACTGGCATGATATTAGCTCCCTTCGATATTGCCCGCTAACTGACGAAGGGCGCTCCAACGTTCGTCCTCCTCCGGTGGGCAGGAGCAGGCGCCCTGGTTCAAGTCGTGGCCGCAGCGCGGGCAGAGGCCTCGACAATCGGAACGGCACAGCGGCTGCATCGGAACGGCGGCGGCCCAGTGCTGCCGCACCGCCTCCTCGAGATCCAGCGTGTGCCGCGCATCGATCTGGAACGTCTCTGAGTCTTTGGGCGGCGATACGCCGTCGTTAATTTCAGCGTTGGCGATGACGATGAACTCCTCCTCGATCTCCAGCCGCAGCGATATTTCCATCCCCTGCAGGCAGCGGCTGCAGAGCCCGCGTTCGACGCCCTCTAGGTGGGCCGTCACCAGCACACCCTGTTCCGTGCGTAGGAAGGCGGCGCGGCCGGTGACCTCCTCGTGGCGGGGTTCGTCCTCGTCGATGAGCACCCGATTTGCCACCTCGTAGTCGCGGGTGGCGCCGATGCCCTCTCTGAGCAGCATCGAGACATTATACCGGATAGGCATGGTACCGCTTTCAGGATAGGAGCGGGCGTTTAGCTGCGTCAATAATAATAGCAAGATTTTCAAAGAAGAGGGGTGGAGTTGACATAGCAGTCTTGCGTCGCGGTTCAGCCGAAGCCTATAATCGCCATCGAGTGCAGGGCCGGTAGGGGCTGGCTATGCTAACGAAAACATCGCCCCCTGGCCCTCTCCCCTAACTCGTATGCAGCACCATATGGTGAGCGCCCTTGCGATGGGTGGCCCACCGTCACGGATCAGGCATGGTTATTAGCACCACTCGTTCCAGAGGAAACCCCATGACCTCTATCGCTGACCTCTACCGTCTCCAGGAAGTGGATCTAGCGTTGCAATCCGCCCGCGACGACCTGACCGATGTGCAGTCTCGCCTTGGCGAGCCGGAAGAGCTGATCGAGGCCCGACACGCCGCAGAGGAGCGTCAGGAGGCGCAACGGGTGGCCGAGAAGGACTTCAAGGAGCGGGAATGGGAAGCCGACGAGCAGCAGCGCAAAATTGAGAAGCCGGAGCAGAAGTTGTATGAGGGGAAGGTGAGCAACCCCAAGGAGCTGGAAGACCTGCAAAAAGATGTCGAGAGCCTGAAGCGCAGGCGCATCGTGCTGGATGACGAGGCGTTTGCGGCGATGGAGCGGCTGGACGAGGCCGAGCGGGCGTTGGCCGAGGCCCAGCGACACCTTGAGGAGCTGACGGGCACGACTGGGGTCGAGCAGGACGAGCTACGCGCTCGCCAGTCGACGCTCGAGGGCGAGATCGCGTCGCTCGAGGGGCAGCGCGCTGAGCTAGCGGCGGGCGGCGATGAAGTGCTGCTCGATCGCTACGATGAGCTGCGCGCCGGCCGCCAGGGGCAGGCGGTGGCCAAGGTACAGGGCGGCTCCTGTCAGGGGTGTCGCATCTTGCTGCCGGTGAACCTTATCCAGCGCGCCCGTGTAGGCGACGAGGTCGTCCAGTGCAACAACTGCGAACGCATCCTCTACGTGACTTGAGATGAAGGCCATCGGTTACTTTCGCGCGCCTGCCCCGGGCTCAAAGAGCGAGTCCCTCGCCGCGCAGAACAAGGCGTTCCTCGAATTTTGTGACCGGCTTGGCTATGACGTGGAGGTCACGTTTGTCGAGACGGTCGAGGGCAACGGCGGTGGTCAGCGCCCCGGCTTTCGACAGCTAGTCGATTATCTGCGCCGGCCGGAGAAGGGGTTTCTGTTTGTCGTCGCCCGCTCGCTCGAGGGTCTGGGCGGCGATCCGAAGGAGTCCGTCCGCCGCTACTTCCAGCTTGAGGGCCTGGGCGTGCAGGTGACCTTCATCTCCGGCGACGGCGATCCGCTGGATGAGATCGTAGGCGCGTGGACGGGCCAATCGAGCAGCGCCAAGCTGAGCGAGCGGGTGCGCGCCGCCATGCGGAAGAAGGCCGTCCGAGGCGAGGTGCTGGGCCGCCCGCCCTTCGGCTACCGAGTGGGCAACCGGCGTCGGCTGGAACTGGTACCCGAGGAGGCGGTCGTGGTGCGCCATATCTTTCGCCTCTACCTGCACGAAGGGCTGGGCATCCGCCTCATCGCCCGTCGCCTCAACGAGGAGGGGCAGCGCACACGTCGTGGTGGCAACTGGAGCATGGTGAGCATCCGCTAC
>JACZTE010000278.1 GCA_022573935.1 Chloroflexota bacterium | reverse complement strand
CGATCCGAGTCTATGTAATTCATTTTCTGCGGGTCGGGCTTCAGACCGACGGCGACAGGCTTCGGCGTGAACTCAGCCGAACGGCTAAAGCCTGTCCCACAAGAAAGCGAAGCGCTGAAGGCAGGCGTTAGCCGTTCGGACGGACTCCCCGGTGCAGCCAGCGGATGCCGGTAAGGCTACTCCGCGCAAATTAGGTCGACATCGATGTCGTTGTCATCGGCAATGCTCTTTAGCTGAAGGCAGGCGGCTGCGAACCGCCCCGTGGCCGAACGCAACTCAGAGTCGGGGTTGAGCAACAGAGCTGAGAGCTCAGACGCTGATTCGACCTCCGCGAACTGATCGATAAGGGTTTCGAGGCCGTCTAAGAAGCTTGCGAAACCAGCTACCAGTTCGCCGTGAGCGTCTGCAACCTCTGCCGGCGGTTCCATTTCGTCGAAGTCATCGCCGAAATCTCGATAGACAGGAAGGACCGTGGTGAAGTTGTCACGGTAGGCTTCGATCTCCTCTTCCTCCGAGTCGAAACTTTCCTCAAGCGCTTGACCGAGCACCACGGTGCGTTGCTCGAGACCTGCAACAATGGCGTCGACCTGCTCAAAGTACTGCTCAAGGGAGAGTTCGCCGCCTCCGCTGCCATCGCCACCACCGCAAGCGGCCGCGACAGCGCCTAAGAGTAGGCCAGCGACGAGTAGCGAGCTAGAGAGCCAAGACTTCATTACGATCGTCTCCTTCCCGCTACTGGATTTCCCGAGCCTAGCACGCGCCGCGCTAGCGCTCGCCCTCCACCCCCCGGTGCAGCCAGCGGATGCGCAGCAGGTCACGCACCTCGCGCAGGGCGACGGCGGGCCCCGGCCTGAAGCTGGAGCCTTCGACGTGCTGCCAGGCGACGGGCACCTGCCGAACCGAAAAGCCCAGCTTGCGCGCCAGGAAGAGCAGCTCTGCGTCGAAGGCCCAGCCTTCGAGCCGCTGGCGAGCGAAGATCGCCTGCGCCGCCTCCTTTCGGAAGGCCTTGAAGCCACACTGGGTGTCCTCGACATCCGAGAGCAACAGCCGCCGTCGCGCGAGGCCGAAGAGGCGGCCGCCGATGCGTCGCAGGGCGGGCTGGGAGGCGCGCAGGTCGCCGCCGCCGGGCTGGATCCGGCTGCCGATTGCGACATCGGCTCCGGCCTCCAGCGTCTCCAGCAGCTTGGGCGTCTCCTCGGGCGGCGTCGCCATGTCCGCGTCGAGGTACAAGACGACATCGCCATCCGCGGCGAGCACGCCGGTGCGCACCGCCGCGCCCTTGCCACGGTTCCGCTCGTGTTGGAGCAGACGAAGCGAAACGTTCTCGGGTAGCGTGCGTGCCGCTGCCTGCCGCGCGATCTCGGCCGTGCTGTCGTCGCTGCCATCGTCGACGACGGTGATCTCGGCGCTGTAAGGTTGGCTGCCGGCGAAGTCGACGAGACGCGTCAGCGAGTCGCTGAGGCGGCGCTCCTCGTTGTAGGCGGGGACGACGAAGCTGACGGATCGTGGCGCGGGCGACAAGGGTCCGGCAACCATCGCCGGATTAGACGCCCGTCGCTGTCGTTTGCCGGCGGTAGCGGCGTGGATGGCCTGCATCTTCGTGCAAGGGCTTCTCCACCAGGTCGGCGATCGCTTGGGCGACTTCGCGGGCGCGGGCGAGCCCGTCGTCGGCCATGTAGCGCGGTACTGTCACCTGGCCGAGCGGGAGCCTGCGGCCGCTGGTCTTGAGGAGGAGGATCTCGTACTGCGCGAAATCCTGAGCCTCGCCCTCCTGCGGCTCGCGGCTGGTCTCCTCCAGCTCCAACCGCTCGATCTTCGCGAACGGGACCAGCTCCTCCGTACCGACGCCCATGCCCAGTAGCCCCTGCTGCCATATCGCCGTCTGCTTCTTCCGGTCGATCACCACGTTCGCTCCGTAGATGGAGTAGACGAAGCCCATGCCGGAGAAGGGCACGAGCACGATGGCGCTGCCCATCAGCAGCAGCGTCAGGACGAAGGGGAGCTGCTCTAGCCAGAGGACGACAGCGACGAAGGCGGATATGGCTAAGAAGAGCCCGATCAGGGGCGCGATAGCCGCGCTGCGGGCGGGCTTGATCTCGATCGTGTCCGGCTTGATGACACAGACCCGGCGATGCAGGTCGATCTCGCGTCGCGCTGGCGGGCTATCCATGGGACGTTCGCGCTCCCTTCGGTAGGCGACCTCATTATAGCGAGCCGCCCTCACCCCGACTACCGTCACCCCTCTCCCAGTGGGAGAGGGGCCGGGGGTGATGGCGGCTCGGCGGCGGACGTAGGAGAAGGCCTCGACCGCACCATGAATGGCGCGGCATGAGGAGGGGGCTTGCATGCCGCGGCTTTTAA
>JACZTE010000277.1 GCA_022573935.1 Chloroflexota bacterium | reverse complement strand
GCAGGCCTTGCCCTTGTCCAGCGCCGGCGCGAGCTCGTCCCAGCCTCGGTCAGGCTCGCCCAGCACCGCTGAGGCTGGCACGCGCGTCTGCTTGAACTGGACCTCGGCGAGCATGTCTCCGCTCAGGACGCGATACCTGCGGGCATCGATGCCCGCAAGATCGGCGTCGACGATGAAGTTCGTCAGCCCGCCCTCAGGCGAGGACGACTGGCTGGTACGCGCCGTCACCAGCAGGTGGGTGGCCGCCGCAGTGTCTTTCGTGAACATCTTCGTGCCGTTGAGGACGTAGCCGTCGCCGTCGCGTTCGGCGGTCATCTCCACGCCCTGCGGGCTAATCTCGCCGTCGCGCTCGGCCAGCGCAAAGGCGAAGAGCACCTTTCCGGCGACGATGCCCGAAAGCAGCTGTTGTTTCTGCTCCTCCGTCCCGTAGGCGGCGATGGCCGGGGCGGCGATGGCGAGCGTGGATAGGTGCGGCCCCGGCATCAGCACGCGTCCAGCCTCCTCGAAGAAGATGCCGAGGTCGAAGAAGGTGCTGCCGGCGCCCCCGTACTGCTCTGGGATGCCCAGGCTGAGGAATCCGACGTCGGCGAGCTTCTGCCAGAGCTCGGGTGAATAGCCGAGCTCAGCCTCCTCGGCCTCGCGCACCAGCTCATCAGGGCACTCCTTCTCCAGGAAGTCGCGGACGTTCTTCTGGACCAGCGCCTGGCTCTCGTCGAGATCGAACCTGATCGTCATCGTCTAGCTCCTCGCCATCCCGAGCATGCGCTCAGCGAGCTGGGTGCGCAGCACCTCGGAGCTGCCGCCGCCGATGCTGAGCTGGCGGCTCCAGCGCGACAGCCGCTGGATCTCGTCCGCGAAGTCCAGCCATCGCTCGGACTCCTTGCGCGCCAGGATGCCGTACATGCCCAAGATCTGCACGCCCGTAGCGGAGAGCCGCTGGAGCAGGTCCGCAGACCAGACCTTTGCCATCGACGACAGGTGCGTCGGCGACGGGCTGTCGGTTGCGCCTGCGGCCTCTTCGCCCACCGTGGCGATGTGGTAGGACATGTTCCAGAGCACCTGGATATCCGCCATGTGCTCCGCCAGCTTGAACCGCACCCACTGCGAGTCGCCGATCCAGCGACGGCCGCCCTGGTGCGCCTTCACGTACGCGACCAGCTCGTCGAGCGTGCGACGCGCTTCGCCCAGGTAGCCGGCGGCGATCTGGCTGCGCAGCGAGTCGAGCCCGGTCATCAACTGATACCAGCCCCGATTGATCTCGCCGAGCAGGTTCTCCTTGGGGACGATCACGTTGTCGTAGTAGATCGCGGCGACGGTGTTCACCGGGTCGTCCTCCAGCAGCGCCATGCTGCCCATCACGTGGATGGGCTGGATGGTGATGCCAGGACTCTCCATCGGTACCAGCACCATGCTGATGCCGCGGTGCCGCTCCGCGTCGGGGTCGGTGCGGCAGATGAGCCAGTGCCAGTTGTTCTCGGCGTAGCCGGGGTCGCCGGAGCCACCCCATAGCTTCGAGCCGTTGATGACGAAGTGGTCGCCTTCCAGTTCGGCGCGAATCTGCACGTTTGCGGCGTCCACGCCGGCGTTCGCCTCCGAGAGGCCCAGCGTGAAGCCGACCTCACCCTTCGCGAACTTGGGGAGAAAATAGCTCCGCTGCTCGTCCGTGCCGTACAGGCGGATGCTCTCGGCGACGTTGTACAGCCCGCCGGGGAGAACGCGAAAGTAGCCGCACTCCTCGAAGAAGATCGTCTGCTCGATGGCCGACCAGCCCTGGCCGCCCAGCTCCTTCGGCCAGTGGACGACGTACCAGCCCTTTTCGATGAACTTCTGCCTGATCTCGTCGGAGCGATACGACCCGACCGAGCTCCCCTTGGCGCGCGCGATCACCTCCGGCGTCATCTCCTTCTGCAGGAATTCGCGCACCTCCTCGCGAAACGCCACCTGCTGCGGCGTGAAGCTAAATTCCATAGTTTAGTCCTTCCTCCCGGCTGAGAACTGATCGAGCTTGGCCATCGCCTCGTCTGCGGTGCGGACGCGAGCCATGCGCGGGAAGCTGTTCGCCAGCGTCCAGTCGTGGGCCTCTTGTGTCGGCGCCGAGCAGCAGTCGCTCAACACCACGCAGTTAAAGTCGCGGTCGCGCGCCTCGCGGCACGTCCCTTCGACGACCATGTTCGTGGCGACGCCGCCGATCAGGATCGTGTCGATGCCGGCGGAGCGGAGGAAGATCTCCAGCGACGTGCCGTAGAACGCGCTCACGCGGCGTTTTACCACGAGGTAGTCGTTGGGCTGGGGCGTAAGCTCGTCCACGATCTGGCTCCCTGACGCATCCTCGTGCAAAAAGTCCGCCGGCATCGCCGTTGCTTGG
>JACZTE010000276.1 GCA_022573935.1 Chloroflexota bacterium | reverse complement strand
GCCCAGCGCGTGCCGGACGCGGTAGCCACGCTCATCGACTACTATCGCGAGCACCGCAACGAAGGCGAGCCTTTCGGCGACTGGGCGATACGTGCCGGAAAAGCGGAGATTAAAGAGGCGATGGCGGACTATCAGGAGATGCCGGAGTACGAGAAGGACCCGATGGCCTTCGTCGACTGGGGTGGCACCAAGCTCTTCAGCCTGGACGAGATGGGCGAGGGCGAGTGCTCCGTATAGCCGGGGCTAAACACCGCAGCAGAACGTACGGGAGGCCGGGCTCACGCCCGGTCTCCCGCGAGAGGCGCAGATGCACAGCGAATACCGCGATTCCGGCAAGGATCCAAGGTGACCCAACTCAAGACCTATAGCGCGGCAGATCTTACGAAGATCAGCGGGGAGATGGATGAGCAGACGCCTCAGCAGATCCTGCGCTGGACCGTCGAGGAGTTCTTTCCGGAACTGACCATGGCCTGCAGCTTCGGCGGCCCCTCCGGCCTGGTGCTGGTCGATATGATCGCCCAGATCGAACCTCGAGTGGAGATCTTCTACCTCGATACCAACTTCCTCTTCCCCGAGACGCACGAGACGCGGAATCGAGTCGTCGAGCGGTACGGCGTCCAGCCCATCGCCTACAAGTCGGAGCTGACTCCCGAGGAGCAGGCGCGCCAGTATGGCGACGCGCTCTGGCTCAGCAACCCCGACCTCTGCTGCCAGCTGCGCAAGGTGGAGCCCAACCGCCGCGCGCTGGCGGGAAAGCGCGCCTGGATCGCCGGCATCCGCCGCGACCAAGCCGCAACCCGCAGCAGCACGCCCGCGGTGCAGTGGGACGAGAAGTTCGGCCTGGTGAAGGTGAACCCGCTGGTGCACTGGACCGATGCCGATGTCTGGGCCTACATCGTCAAGCACGACGTGCCCTACAACCCGCTCCACGACAACAACTACCCCAGCCTGGGCTGCACCTACTGCACGAAGGCTGTCCGGCCAGGCGACGATCCCCGCTCCGGCCGCTGGCAGGGCATCGACAAGCTAGAGTGCGGCATCCACACGACGGGCGAGCCCATCCCGCTGGCTCGCGGCGAAGAGAACACAGGCTAGCGCTCATGCGCGAGTAGCCGAACCGCGGCCAGGCGAGGACTCGCGCTGGCCAGGCGAGGACTCGCGCTAGTATGAGCAGTGTCGCAGCAGGTGGCGACAGCGGGGGAATGCTGCTAAGAACTGAACTGAAATGCGGAACACGGCGTTAGCATTATTGGTGAGCAGTTTCGGCTAGTACCGGAACGCAGAGGAGGGGAAGCGAATGTCACAGCGAGGGTTCACGATCTGGTTTACCGGCCTCTCGGGCGCGGGCAAGACCACCGTTGCCGAGCGGCTGCACCAGGTGCTGCAAGAGCGGGGGCTCAAGGTCGAGATACTGGACGGCGATGTCGTCCGCACTAACCTGAGCAAGGGCCTGGGCTTCAGCAAAGAAGATCGCGACACCAACATCCGGCGGATCGGCTTCGTCTGCAATCTACTCACACGCAACGACGTCGTCGCCATCGCCGCCGCCATCTCTCCCTATCGAGCGGTGCGCGACGAGGTACGCGCCGAGATCGGTGACTTCGTGGAAGTCTACGCCAAGTGTCCGCTGGACGTGCTCCAAGAGCGAGACGTGAAGGGCCTCTACGCCAAGGCGCTCAAAGGCGAGATCTCCAACTTCACCGGCGTCTCTGACCCCTACGAGGAGCCGCTAAACGCGGAGGTCGTCCTGGAGACGGACAAGGAGACCGAGGACGAGAGCCTGGCGAAGCTCGTCGCCAAGCTGGAGGAGCTAGGCTACCTAACGCCCGCCGCCGCGAGGGTCTCGTGATGGCCGAACAGACGTCAGACAGGCTCATCGCCCCCCACGGCGGACGGCTCATCGAGCGAGAGGTCACCGGCGAGAAGGCGACGGCCATGCAAGAGCAGGCTCGCTCCCTGCCGGCGGTGCGGCTCTCGGCTCGCGCGCTGGCCGATCTCGAGCTGCTCGCTATAGGAGCGCTCAGCCCCCTCAGCGGGTTCATGACCAGCGGCCAGTACCGGTCGGTGGTCGATGGCATGCGCCTGCCCGACGGCCTCGCCTGGTCGCTGCCCATCACGCTGGCGGCGTCCCGCGACGAAGCGGCGGCGCTCCACGAAGGCAAGCAGGTCGCCTTGGCCGACGAATCGGGCGAGCCGCTCGCGCTCCTCGACCTGGAGGAGCGGTTCGACTACGACAAAGAGGCCGAAGCGCAGACGGTCTATCGCACGACCGAGGACGCCCACCCCGGCGTCGCCGCCCTCTACGCGCAGGGCGAGGTGCTGCTGGGCGGACAGGTGACAGTGTTTCGCCGGCCGCCGGCGCCGTTCGCCGA
>JACZTE010000275.1 GCA_022573935.1 Chloroflexota bacterium | reverse complement strand
CCTACAACCTCGAGATCGACACCTGCGAGGAGGAGCACGGCTTCTGGCTGGACGCCGGCGAGGAGGGCCAGGTGCGCGACATCATGGAGGAGCGCGTGCGCGGCCTGGAGCGCGCCGCTTCCGCCGAGGAGTCCTGGGGAAAGTTCCTGGGCCGCGTCGGCCAAAAGTCCGTCTGGGACAACATCAAAGGCATGTTCGGCGGCGGCCGCCGCCGCTAGCGGCGCCTCGACCGTCGACGCCGTATTCGTCACAATAGCAACGAACCAGTTCGAGTCGCCCCCGGCCCATCGGGGGGAAGGAGCTAGCCATGCCCAACTTTCAGTTCGAGCGCCAAGCCCGCACCCCTTACTCCGAGGCGTTCATCATCCGCTCCGGCGAAGATGACGCCGGCCGGGTAGACATCCACTATGGCTCGGAGGTGGTCACCGCCACCCTCTGCCTGGCCGAAAACGCGACCGAAGACGACATCCAGGAGCTCATAGGCGAGATCGACGAGCGGCTGGTGATGACCGCTGAGCCGTTCCGCGACGATTTCGTCGTTACCGTCTGGCTCGGCCGCGAAGCCGGCGTCTACTCGGAGGACATCGACGACGAGACGGAGGGAAACGGTCACCAGGAGTGAGCCATCGGGCTCATCTTCCCCGCGGGCCAGCCTTCGGGCCGACAGGCTTCGGCCTGGCAAACCTCCACCTGGTAGGTCGGGCTTCAGCCCGACAGGACAGAGCTAAAGCTTTGTCCCTACGAAACAGGAGAAGGTATCCCGAATGCCTCAAGAGCTTTGCTGCGGGTCAGGCTTTCAGGCTGAAGCCTGGCAAACCGCCACCTGGTAGGTCGGGCTTCAGCCCGACAGGACAGAGCTAAAGCTCCGTCTCTACGAAGTAGGAGAAGGTAGGCACCCGGACAGCAATGGAGGCAACATGGTCAAGCTAATCTACGGCATCAACCGCAAGCCCGGCATGTCGGTCGAGGAGTTCCAGCGCTACTGGCGAGAGACCCACGCCCCCATCGCCGCGCGCCTCCCCGGCCTCCGCCGCTACGTGCAGTGCCACACCCTGCCCGAGCTCTACACCGGCGAGAACACGCCCGCCTACGACGGCGTCGCCGAGCTCTGGTTCGACGACATGGCGGCGCTACAGCAAGCGATGGCCTCGCCCGAGCTCAAGGCCGCCCGCGAGGACGAGCGCAACTTCGTCGACCACAGCCGCACCTTCCTCATCGTCACCGAAGAGAAGCCTGTGGTCGAATAAGCATGGCTGAACAAAAGGAGTTGGAAATGAAGGCGATCGTCCAAGACACCTACGGATCACCCGACGTCCTGGAACTCAGGGATATCGACAAGCCGGTGGTCGGGGATGACGACGTGCTGATTCGCGTTCACGCGGCTGGCGTTAGTCCCGGCGTGTGGCATCTCATGACGGGCGAGCCGTACCTGATGCGCATCATGGGCTTTGGGCTGCGCAAACCCAAAACCCGGCCGGGCATTGATGTCGCAGGACGCGTCGAGGCAGTCGGGAAGGATGTGACCGAGTTTCAACCAGGTAGTGAGGTGTTCGGCGACTGCGAAGGCTCCTTCGCCGAGTACGTGTGCGCTGGCGAGGACAGGTTTGTGCGGAAGCCGGCGAACATCACCTTCGAACAGGCGGCTGCCGTCCCCGACTCCGGTCGCACCGCCCTCCGGGGTCTCCGGGACGCGGGAGAGGTCCAGCCGGGGCAGAAGGTGCTGATTATCGGTGCGGCGGGAGGCATCGGGACGTTTGCCGTGCAGATCGCCAAGGCGTTCGGAGCCGAAGTCACCGGCGTATGCAGCACAACGAAGACGGACCTCGTCCGATCGATCGGCGCTGACCATGTCATCGATTACACCCGGGAGGACTTCGCCGACAGCCGACAGCGCTACGACGTCATCCTCGACACCGCGGGCCGCCGTTCGGTTTCACATCTGAGACGCGGCCTCACTCCCCAGGGGACACTCGTGCTCATCGGAGGAGAAGGGGGCGGACGGTGGTTCGGAGGCGTGGATCGCCAACTGCGTGCGGTCATGTTATCACTGTTCGTGCGCCAGAAGCTCCGCTCGCCGGTCTATATGAAACACCCCAAGGAGGATCTGCAGTTCTTGAAAGAGCTCATCGAAGCCGGGAAGGTCACGCCGGTCATCGACAGGACCTACCCGCTGAGCGAGGTCCCCGAGGCGATCCGGTATTGGGAGGAGGGGCACGCTCGAGGAAAGGTCGTCATCACCGTGTGAGGCGCTGGCCAGGGCGCAGGGCAGCGGTCAGCGCGCGCGGCGGAGCCCGAGGCCGGCCAGCGCCGCGACGAGTAGCGCCAGCAACGCGCTCGCCAGGGCGATAAGTAGCACCGGCTGGCCGCCGTCCT
>JACZTE010000013.1 GCA_022573935.1 Chloroflexota bacterium | reverse complement strand
TTTGTCCACGTCGTCGATCTCGAAGTTGAAGTACTTCAGTTCGGTGATGGCGAGCATCAACTGCGAGTCGTCCAGCGTCTCGGGTGCGCTGATGGAGCCGTTCTTGCTGTAGGTGCTGATGGTGACGCGGCCAATGCTGTTGATCTTGACCGTGTCGCCCTTGGCCTTGATCTCGCCTTCGTAGTCGTGGTTCACGACGTTCACATAGACGTGGTCGTCGTTCAGGTTATCTAACAGCGCCGCATACCATGCGGTCGGAATGAGGTTGTCAAGTGTCATGTGGGCCTCCTAGTTATCCTGCCGCGAGAATGCGATCCCTCTCTTCTTTAGGGACCGCTGCTGCCTGCTGCGGCGTCATCGTCGAAAATTGCTCTCGGGTGTACTTTGCGCCTCCGCCCGCGCTGCCCTTGGGCGCGGCCGGCGGCTTGCTGCCGTCGCGCGTCAGCTGGCGGATCTCCGCGTCGTAGTTGGCGCGGGCCTGCTTCGCGGTCTTGGGCCGGTCAGCCTCCAGCGCGGCCTTCACGGCAGCGCCGGTGATCGCCTCCACCATGTCATCGAGCAGCGTCGGGTCAGAGTCGTTGTTCGCGACGTTCTGGATGCGCGGCATGCTCTTTCCGCTGGACTTCATCTGGATCTCCAGCGACCGCGTTGTAGTAGACATAACAATAGATGTGCCGACGGTGGAGCCGAGCGTCCCAGACGGGGAGCTACCGCGCTATCGGCCGGACCAAGCCGTGCTCTACATGCTCGAGGTGAACGCCGGCGTGGTGCGAGAAGCGGGCGTGCAGATCGGGGACGCGGTGACCTTCGACCCGGAAGCCTTGCTAGAGCCGGGGCAGCAGTAGACGTGAGGGGCGTGGTCTCGCCGGCGGCAGGTTGGTACACTATCCGGGAATCTATGAAGGGTTTTCTTGCGAGCGCCACTGGTCGCAGGCTCTGGGTTTCGCTCGTCGCCCTGATGCTGGGCGCTTTGGCGCTCTCCTCATGCGGCGACGATGGCGATATCGAGACGCCGCTGACCCCGTCCGCCCGGCCGGAGGGGGCGAATCTCTTCGTCAACCCCAGCTTCGAGGAGGGGCCGGAGCCCTGGATCTCGCTCGAGACCTCGGCCTGGGGGAAGCCGTTCTCCGTCAGCCAACGGCAGGTGCAAAGCGGCGCGAATAGCGCCTTGCTCGAGCTGCGGTCGACGGAGGAGGGCGCTGGCTCGGCCTTCGTCTACGGCGTGGTGCAGGAGCTGGAGCTGGAGGAGTTTCCGGATGTCCTCTCCGGCTACTACTACGTCGACCGCTGGGAGAAGGGAACGCCCCGGCAGTACCTCCAGTTCGTCGTGATCGTGTTTGGCGTGCCGAACCTACCGGCTGAACCGAACCACCAGATCCGCTACATCCTCGCCGGCGTCGATAGCCAGCCGACCTTCATCAGCAACGCCCGCTACGTGATGCTCTCTCGTGATGAGCCGAAGGTGGGTGAGTGGGTCTACTTCGAGCGCAACATCCGCGAGGACTTCCAGGAGCTGTGGGGCGCGGCGCCCGAGGACTTCGGCACGATGCGCATCCTCTTCGAGGTGCGCTGGGACGACCGAACGCCAGCCGACGGCCTCTCAGCCGCCGATGTGTTCTACGATAACCTGTACCTGGGCCCCGCCGGCGAAGACTAGCCGGCGGCGGGCTTCACCTCTACGGTGATGCTGATCGTGTCGTCGCCCGCCGTGACGGTCAGCAGCCACGTTCCCGGCTGGGGCAGGTCGAGGCTGAACGGGTAGTAGGAACCGGGCGCCTCTCCCTCGGTCTGGGCCAGCAGCGGCTCGAACTCAAGCCTGCCGCCCGGCACCGGCTCGGCGCAGTCCGAGCACTCGACCGTGATCGGCAGCGTCTTTTCGGCGTAGCCGCTCGTGACTCGGAAGAGCACCTTGTACGGCTCGCCGACGCGTAACGACTCGAATCCTTCATCCAGCGGCTGCCAAAAGATGGGCGCCTTGCCCTGCTCGAAGGCGTTTCTCGGTAGCTCAGCCGTCGCCGTTGCGGCTGGTGCCGTCGCCTCGGGTTCCGTGGCGGTCGGCTCGACGTCGCCGTTGCCGCCGTTGCAGGCGGCAAGCGCACTCAGCGCCAGCAGCGCCAGCAGCCCGAGGCCGAGGGCGGTGCGGCGACTGAAGGCAGCGGAGCGGAGCGGTGGGACCATCGTCTTCCTAGTATAACGTTCGTTCCGCTGCTAGGGCAGGTACGGGGCGCTGAGCAGGTAGGCGGCGAAGACGGTCAGCGCCAGGCCGGTGATCTGATGCGCCAGAGAGGAGAGTTGCATCACGCGCTGGTTCAACTCGACGAGTTGGGCCGAGTCTTTCGTCGAAGCGCTGCTGTAGATCGAGAGCGCCCGCGTCGCTCCGTAGATCAGGCCGGCCAGCGCGCCGTAGAGGATGTTTCCCGAGACGAAGAGCCACGCGAGCCAGATCGGCAGGCTGGCGAACGGTACGCGGGTGAACACGCCGAAGCCGACGGTGCCGCCGAAGATAGCCGCGCTGCGGTAGAAGCCCCCCCGTACCCAGCCGGCGGGGACCTGCCAGTCGCGGCCCGGCACGGGCAGGCGCAGCAGCTCCAGCTCGTGTAGGGCGTAGGCCAGGGCGATGCCGCCGAGGACTCCTGCGAGCGAGAAGGTCAGCCCCGGCCAGAGCGCCCCTGCGCCCGCTCCGGCGGCGGCGAAGGCGACGCCCGTGGCGGTGCCAGCGGCCGTCATCGAGAGGGCGTAGAGCGTGGCCCGTTGGAACCAGCGCCGGTAGGTCTCAGTCCCTTCGACGAAGGGGGCGATCGTATAGATCGCGTTGTAGCCTCAGGCGCTGCATGTCTGGGCGAGGCCGACGAGGGCGGCTAGGCCGAGGCTCAGCCCGATGGCGCCGGTCTGCCAGGAGAGCTCGGTAGTCGCTATCGTCAGCGCGAGCCCTAGGCCGAGCAGCAGCCCCGCAGCCAGCAGCAGGCCCCGCGTAGCGTCGAAGGCCTGTGCTCGGAGCATGGGTAACGCCTAGGGGCAGTTGTCCGGGTTGTTGTGGTAGTCCGTGCCGCAGCCACACCAGCCGGATCCAGCTACATCCGCGCAAGTGCAGTCGCAGCAGGTGACGCCGGCGGTTACCCAGCAGCCGGAGGAGTACCAGTTGGTATTGAAGACGCACGGCTTGGCGCAGGGCCCGGTCTCAGTGCACTCATCGCAGGGGCAGGGTGGGCCGGGGAAGGCGCACACCGTGTGGGTGGCTATGTGGCTTGCGGATGCGCCGCCCGGGCGCGTCAGGGTACCGGCGGCTACGCCCAGGAGCGCGCCTGTGGCCAGCTCCGCGCTCCGGCCGAAGAGGCCGCGGCGGGTGGTCTTTCGCGCCAGTCCTTCGCTCAGGTTTCGTAAGAGATCCATGCGATCCTCCCTGGCTTCTACGGGCAGTTGTGTGGATCTAAGTGGTAGTCGGTGCCGCAGCCGCAGGTGAGGATCCCCTCCATCCCCTGGCAGTTGCAGTCGCAGCAGGTGATGCCGCTCGTGACCCAGCAGCCCGAGGCGTACCAGGTAGTGTTGAAGATGCAGGGCTTGGCGCAGGGGCCCGTGTCGGTGCAGCCGTCGCAAGGACAGGCCGGGCCAGGGAAGGCGCAGACGGTGTTCCGGATGTGAACCGCGGCGGCCCCGCCGGGGCGTGTGATGGTGCCGGCAGCCACGCCCAGCAGGGCGCCTGTGGCCAGCTCTGCGGCCCGGCCAAAGAGGCCTCGCCGCGTCGTCGTGCGCGCCAGCCTCTCGGCAATCGGGCGTAGTGGCTCTTTCATCGCACCTCCTCCTCCGCTACCGGCCGCTCCGAAGCCGCTGCTCCGTTGCGACCGGCCACCTCAGCCGTCTTAGAAGTTTTGCTCATGCGTAGCAGCAGCTCTAAGTGCTCGCGATTGTTGGTGAGGCCCTTGGCCCGGATCACGCCTTCGCCGTCGATGAGGAAGGCGAAGGGGCTGACCCGCGCGCGGTACTGGTCGGGCAGCGAGTCGTCCGGGAACGCGGCCACCTGCACCTGGACGCTGTGCTCGTCGGCGAAGCGGCGAGCATCCTCGACCTCGCCGCGGCTGAGGAAGAGCACGCGCAGCTCCTGCGGCCGCTCCTGGGCGAAGACGTTGAGGTCCGGGATCAGCTGTCGACAGGGGGTGCAGTCGGGCGAGCCGAAGACGAGCAGCAGCGGCATGCCGCGGAAGTCAGCCAGCGAGAGGGGGCGGCCCTCCGCGTCGCGTACGTCGAAGTCGGGGGCGCGCTCGCCCACCGGCAGCCCATCGCGGGCGACGCCCTGGGCCGTGCCGAGGTACATCGTGCCCAACTGCCGTAGCAGCAGGAAGATGACCATGCCCTGGAACAGCACGACTCCCCAGAGCGCGATGTAGCTGCCCAGCCAGATGCCGCTCATGTTGCGCTTTCCGTCTCTAGCGTTGGTGCGTTTGGATGGTGGCCGTTGGTCCCGCTGCCCGTAATGCGGACCCGGTCCACCCGGGCGAAGATGGCGCGGAAGGCGAGCGTCTCCGGCAACAGAATAAGCACGTCGAAGACGACCGCTGCTAGGAAGACGACCGGGATCACCTCGGCCACCGGCGGCAGCCCATCCGTCGAGCCCAGCACGACGGCATCGAGCGCGCCGAAGGGGCTTGCCCCGATCGCGACAACGAGCGCTGCGAGGACGAGCGCGGTCGAGCGTAGCAACGCGGGCCAGCCGATCTGTTCGGACTGGACGGAGCCGAAGCAATGGCAGTCAAAGTCTCGCCCGCGCAACAGGTTGACGCCGATGGCGATGGCGAAGCTGAGGAAGAGCGGTGTTGCCAACGAGGCGGCGATGGCGGTGCCCAGTCCCAGCAGCAACAGCACGCCTAGCGTCGTCTCGAGCCAGGGAAGCAGCGTGGCGAAGGGGCGCTGCAGCCGTTCAGGGAGGATCTCATACTCGGCGACGGCCTGGCGAAAGCCCGGCCGGTCGGCCAGCTTGGTGATGCCGGCCAGCAGCAACAGTCCGCCCAGCACCAGCCGAAGCAGGAGCTGAGCGTGGTGCTGATCGAGCGCATCGAGTAATGGTGTCATGCTCGTGCTCTAGGCCTCGCTATGCGCTCTCCGACTGGTAGCCGAGCAGGCTGCTTCCCCCAACGCGTAGCAGCAGGAAGCGGCCATCCGCTTCGCCGAGAGGCAGATAGCCCGCGGCGCTAAGCTGTAGGAGAGGAAGGGTTGGATTTTCGCCGTTCAGCTCGTCCGCCCAGATGGCGCGTTGGATGGAGCCGATGACGATCTGGTTGTAGCGAACGGCCGCTGTGCGTGCGAGCGAACGGTCCGTTGCCCGTCTCAGCGAAAGCTGGGGCCGGAGCCTTCGCGAGAGGTCGTCGGTCGGGTCCAACATCATACCGGTGAAGATGGAGAGGGCGGCCCACATCGGCTCCGCCCGGTCGGCCTGCTTCGACAGCCGGTCGCCCGTTGCGCGGTCCAGCACCAGGTCGAGCTGTGCTGTGCTGGCGCTGCTCCTGAGCTGCGCGGGCGTGAGCGCCTCCGTTCGCAGGCCGGACTGCGGCCGCCGGAGGAGCGCGTAGTGCTGTGCTACCAGGTCGTCCGCGTCGAAGTTGAAGCGCGGCCTGCGCCAGGCGGTGTTGTTCGTGTACTGGAGGATCTGGGCCAGCTGGTCGCCGCCGGGGAAGTCGCGGAAGAAATACTGGCCACTCCGAAGCTGGGCCTCCAGCGGTAGGCGGCGGATGGCGGTGGCGGCCGGCGCCCAGCAACAGACGTCGCTGAGCTCAGCGGCCAGTGCCTCTTCGCCCAGCCAGCGGGCCGAGTCCACGGCCCGCGCGCGCAGGCTATCGATGCTGTAAGGGCCGGCGGGTGGGCCGCCCAGGCCGCCTCCCTCCGGCGAGTTCACGCTTGAGACGGCAAAGGCGCGGAGTGGTTCCAGCCGGGTTAGCCCCAGGCCCACCATCGCTGCGGCGATTGTCTTTAAGAACCCCCGTCGTGTACAAGACATCGATCCACCTCCAATGGCGACAGGCGCCAACATGCATCCTAAGTGCGGGGATTAGGTTGGGGCTATTGTACCATTCCTGGCTAAAAAACGACAGGTAATCGGTCAATTAACTTTGCCCACCGTCTCCCGCGCGAAGGCTCCATCTGATAACGTGGAGCCCACAGCGCCATTACCCACAGCGCCAGCATAGGAGGGCGTTCCGTGTCTACCCCCGCTCTCAGCGAACAGCGCGTCAAGGAGATCGTCGCCGATGTCTACATGCGCTCGCCGCGTGATCGATCGCTGAGCTGGCAGGAGATCGACAGCGACTTTCCGCTCTCGAGCCTGGACGAAGGGGAGGAGTCGCTCGGCCTCGACTCGTTGGACGCGGTGGAGATAGCGACCGAGTTGGAGGAGGTATTCGATCTGGTGCTGCCGGCAGAGATCGACCCAACCGAGATCCGCACGGTGCGAGCGATGATGACGCTGCTCGAGCGGCTGCTGAAAGAGCAGCGTGAACCGTCGTGAACACGAATCAGCGCGTGGTCATCACCGGCAGGGGCGTCCTCTCGCCCCTGGGCTGCGATTGGCCGACCTTCGCAGCGGCGGTGCGCGCCGGTGACGCCGCCTCCTCAGGCCCCTTTCCCGGCGCGCTGCTGGATGATCCTATCCTCTGCTATCGCCTGTCTAACCCGGAGGCGCTCACGCCCTTCGCCTCGGGTCGAGAAGCCGAACTACTGAGCGCCCTCGCCCTCGCCGCTGCCAAGGAGGCGATGGACGAGGCGGGCATCGCGCCGGAAGGCGCGCCCCTGGACGACGTCGGCTTGGTGATGAACACTGTCTTTGGCCCGTCGGCGGCGGTGGAGAGCTATCTGGAGCAGCTGTGGTTTCGTGGGCCCAGAGCGGCCCGCCCGGCCCGCTTCGTCGATACCGTGCTCAACATGCCGGCCAGCCGCGCGGGGATCGCCCTGCGCTTGCGGGGGAGCACCGCCGTGCTGGGCGGCAGCAGCCCGTTCGAGTTGGCGCTCGACTGGGTGCGGTTCGGGCGCGAGCACACCGTCGTTGCCGGCGGCGCGAGTACCAGTCGCCGAAGAGCATGCGCTACCATCGCGTACTCGCGGCAGGCTCTGGGGCCGAGCGGGCGCTCCTGGCTCAGGCCGCCGCCTTCGTCGTGCTGGAGACGCGCGACCATGCGGAGGAGCGCGGCGCGACGCCTCTAGCCGAGCTGCTGGGCGTCGGCGCCGCCTCCGAGCCGCAGGAGATCTCGCTGCCCTGGAGCGACGACGAGGAGGGGTGCGTCTTCGCTTGTGCCATGCGAAACGCGCTGGCCGAAGCCGCGGTCGCCCCGGAGGGGGTGAGCGCGGTCGCGCTGGCTGCGGGGGATGATGCCGCGGAAGCGGGAGAGCTGGCCGCCTTGCGTACCGTCTTCGGGGCAAGCTTCGACTCGCTGACGCTGCTTCGCCCGAAGCGGCTCATGGGGGAAGCGCTTGGCGCAGCCGCCGGCCTGAGCCTCCTGGCGACGTTGGCCAAGCTGGAAGCGGACGGCGAAAACGTCGCGCTGGTCAATGCGTTCGAATCGGGAGGCGCGGTAACCAGCCTGGTGCTGCGGGTGCTGACATCGTGACCCGCGAGGCGTACATCACCGGTCTGGGCATCGTCTCGCCCATCGCCGTGGGGCGGAAGGACTTCCTGGCCGGGCTGCGGGCCGGCCGCTGCGGGCTGGCCGGGCTGCAGGGGTTCGATGTCTCCCAGTTTCGCATTGGTCGCGGGGGCGAAGTCGATGTCGAGGCGCTGGCCAACAACGACACTGATCTCACAGAGGAGCGCTGTCTCGCGTTCGCCCTCCATGCCTGTCGCGAGGCGCTGGCCGACGCCGGGCTCGATCCAGCCGCGCTGCCCGAGGACGCGACGCTCGCGCTCGGCTCGGGCTCGGGCGAGATGCGGGCGTCGGAGCTGAGTCTGGGCCCGCCGGAAGCTGAACTGCCGCTCGATATTACCGATCCCTTGAGGCCGCCCAACACGATTACCAGCAAACTAACCAGGCGCCTGGGGCTGCGAGGCCGGCAGGTCAGCTTCGTGAACGCCTGCGCCGCCGGCGCTCAGGCGATCGCGGTCGCCGCCGATCTGATCCGCGCCGGCCGGGCAGAGCTTGCCATTGCCGGCGGCGTTGAGGTGCTGAGCCGCATGTCCATCTCTGGCTTCGAGGCGCTGCGGGCCGTTTCCCATACCGACTGCCGCCCCTTCGACGCCAATCGCGATGGCATTCTCCTCTCGGAGATGGCCGCCTTCGTAGTGCTGGAGGGGAGCGAACGCGTCGAGAGGCGAGGCGTTCGCCCGTACGCCCGCCTGGCCGGCTCCGGCGCTAGCGCCGATGCCGTCCACGTCGTACGGCCCGATGGCGAGGGCGCAGGCGCTGCGCTCGCCTTGCGCCGGGCGCTGGCCGACGCTGGGTTGACGCCGGACGCGATCGACTACGTGAACGCGCATGGCACTGGCACTGCGCAGAACGACCCGGCGGAGCTGGCGGCGTTGGTGAGCGTCTTCGGCCCGCGGACGCGCGAGCTGCCGATCTCCTCGACGAAGGCGATGCTCGGCCACGCCTTTGGCGCCAGCGGCGCAGCCGAAGTAATCATCTGCGCCCTCGCCCTGCGAGAGGGCTTTCTGCCTCCTACCATCGGTTGGCGGCAGGCTATCGAGGGTTATGAAGGGTTCGATTTCGTCCCGAACAAGGCGCGAGAGGGCGTGCGGTTGCGGCACGTCGTATCGAACTCCTTCGCCTTCGGCGGTAACAACGTCGTGCTGGTGCTCTCGTCGCCGGAGCAAGCTTGAGGGAGGCTCACCTGTTAGAGACGTAAGGTGTTCTGCGTTGTATAATCGAGCCTGAATGGAAGCACACGCGTGACGATTCGTAAGATTCGCTTAGCGGGGCGGCTGGTTGGCCTGCTTGCCCTCGCGGTGCTCCTCGCTCTCGCGATCGCCTCCCCAACCCGCGCACAGGAGACGCCCGAGCCGACAGCCGAGCCGACGCCAGAGGATACTACCGACGAGGCGGGCCCCAGCGTCGTGGTCTCGCCGCCGGTCCGGCTTGCGCAGGTAGGCGAGGAGTTCGTTGTGGAGGTGCTGGCCGAAGACGTGGAGCAGTTGGCTGGCTTTGCATTCACCATCACGTACGATCCGGAGCAGGTCAGCTACCAGCGGGCGGAAGAGTTGGGAACGCTCCTCGATTCGAGCGATCGCGGAGACGTGACCTGCGACGATCCCGTGGTTGATGACGGTACCGTTGCCTTCAGTTGCGAGACCGGCGGGCAGCCGGTGTGCGCGGGCGGAGCGTCGGGCGCGTCGGGCTCAGGGCTGCTGGTGCGTCTCTTCTTCAACAGCAGCAGCGCAGGCGAGGCGAAGTTCGACCTGGTGGCGACCGCTCTGGTCTCGGATGACGTGGAGCCGTGCGGTCAAGTCATTGGGGATGAGATTGCCCACGGCATCGAGACCAGCACGGTAATGATCACCCGCGAAGGCCACACAGTCCAGGAGGAGCCCGCCCTGGTGAAAATCGACGCGCCCACCGAACCGATCGAGGCGGGCGAGGAGTTCGCCGTGGAGCTACTGGTAGAGAACGTGGAGCACCTGGCCGCTTTCGACTTCGCTATCTCGTACGATCCCGAGCTGATGAGCTACGAGCGAGTCGAGGACGCGGGGCTGTTCCTCGCCACCGGCGAGCGCCAAAACATCAGCTGTCCAGATGCTATCGCCACAGATGGCAAGCTCAGCCTCTTCTGTGTCACCAGAGTTCTGGGGGCGTACTGCGTGGGCGCGCCGGCCGGCGCGTCTGGATCGGGGCTGCTGGCGCGGGTCTTCTTCAAGGCCAGTGGCGAAGGGGAGGCTAGGCTGGAGTTGAGCGACCCGACAACCTTGGCTCTGGACGACATCAACCCCTGCGATCTCAACTTCACCGTCCCGAAGATACCGCACACCCGCCAGGGCGCCTCCGTAGAGCTGCTGGGCGGCGATGGCTTGCCTTGGCTGATCCTTGGGCCCGCCATCGGTGTAGTCGCACTCTTGGTCATCGGCGGCGGCATCGGCTTGTCGATGCGCCGTCGCGGTGGTGACGCCGCACCCTAAAGAGCGCGCAAGCCTCATCTCTATACCAGTTCGATAGTTCACTAAATTCCGTTTCGCGTAATTTCCGCAGTTTTTACTTGACATCTCTTCCCAGTTGTGGTTGAATGCGCCTTGACTGGTGGCTTAGTCCTAGTGTCCCCCCGCCGACTTAGGCGCTGAGCAGTGTCTCCGTACGGAATTTCTGGTATCCGTGCGCGAGGCAGAGAAGCGAGCTTCAGGCCCTGCCTGAGGGAGTGCTGTGGGTCGAAAATTCCGCGAAGAGCGGGCCCAGTGGGGGCGTACTGTGCCCCTCGTTGCCCTAGGCTTGGGCCTCCTCGTCCTCACCGTGCTCTTGGCGATCGCCCTTGCGCCGAACGACAGCACCGTTCAGGCTACCGGCCCCACCCCGGTACCCAGTGTCCAACTGACCGCCACCGCGGTTGCGACCCTCGATAAGCCCGCGCCGACCACAACCCAGAAGATCGCAGGGGGCGAGGCCCGGGTCTTCGAAGGGACCTTTGGCAGCCAAACCTGCGTCTTCCAGATCCGGCTCAAAGGTGTCTTCCTCAACGGAGCCAACTACGATTGGATTTACGAAGTCATGGATGTGAACGGGCAGGGTTGCGGGCTTAGTCACATGGTGTTTTCGCTATGCCAGCCCAACGCCATCGACGCGTACGTAGGAGGGAGCTCCACCGAGACGAATGTCATCAATCTCGTCGAGAAAGACCCCACGACCGGCGTCTCAGGGGTGAAGTTCAATGACATGAGTGAGATTGTGGACTTCGTCGCCGGCAACTTTACCTACACGCTGAGCAACAACTTCCCGGCAACCGATATATTGATCGTATTCAAGGTGGGTAACGGCAACATCTATGGGATGATCGAAGGGCCGGATTGCGACGCGAAAAAGGCGACGCCGACGCTCACACCCACGCCGACGGCCACGTCCACCGCCACGCCGACCGCCACGCTAACGAGCACGCCGACGGCTACGCTAACGAGCACACCGACGGCCACGCTAACGAGCACGCCGACGGCCACGCTAACGAGCACGCCGACGGCCACGCTGACCGCCACGCCGA
>JACZTE010000274.1 GCA_022573935.1 Chloroflexota bacterium | reverse complement strand
GATCAAACGCGCGCTGGCCGTCGAACCCGCGGCCACGCTCCCAAGCTAAGGCGAGCAACTCAAGATGGCAACGTAGTGGAGGCCCTCAGGCCTCCCGCGCCGCTGCTCGTAGTATTACCTTGGAGAAAGAACGGGCTCTCCGCGGGCTACACGCCGCGGAGGAGCTTGCGCACGATGGGCGGCATCAGGGCGGTCATGACGCCCGGCGGCTCGGAGATGTCGTTCAGCTCCAGCCCCTGGGGCGTGTAACGCCACGTGCGGAAGCCGTAGACGTCGATGCCCAGACCCTTGCAAATGCCTTTCGCGGCGCCGCCGTAGCCGACGGGCACGTAGAGGTAGAAGGCCGCGTCGGGCAACTCGGCGAAGGGGAGCCAGGCCTGCCGCGCCCGCTCCTCGGTGATCGTCTCCGCCAGCTCCACCTGCGCCAGGATCTTCAGCAGGTTGCCCGGCGTGTCCACCACCACGATGTTCGGCGTCAGCTCGTTGCCGGCCTCGGTCGTCACCGGCAGCGTCACCTCGGGCACGTTCACGAAGGTGCGGAACGAAGCGAGCTCCGGCGTCGGGAACTCGTAGCGAGCCTGGGCGATCTCCTGCACGACCCGTTCGTGCAGCTCCTCGCGGCTCTGCGGGGCCGGCTGCAGCAGCTTATCGATGTCCGTCCAGCGCTCTTCGAGACCCACGATCCACCTCCGCGCAACTCGCGCTCGTGCAATTGGTGAAGTTATGCACAATGATAGACCGTAGTGGCGCTAGCGTCCAGAGCCGGGCCGGCTGAGCGCCCATACTCTTGTCACGACAGCCCGTTTCGTTCTGCTACAATTGGCCGCGCCCGAGGCGCATTCCGCAGGCCGGGCCTGTAAACCTAGCCTTAGGTGAAGGGCTGGTACCGCAAGCCGGGCCTTCAGCCCGGCGTTCAAGAAAGGTTCGCGACATGGACTTCGAGCAGATCCTCTACGACAAGGCGGACGGCATCGCCACCATCACCCTGAACCGGCCCGACCGGATGAACGCCTTCACGCCCACGATGATCCGCGAGTGGGCGCAGGCGCTTGAGGACGCCCGCACCGACGGCGAGGTGCGAGCTGTCATCCTCACCGGCGCGGGCCGCGCCTTCTGCGCGGGCGCCGACCTAAAGGGCGATACCGGCGTCGCGGAGACGGCGCGCAGCGAACGGCCCGTCGCCGCCGCCAGCCTTCGCAACTGGCTGCGAGATAGCGTCCACAACGTGCCGCGCCAGGCCGCCCTGCTGGACAAGCCGTACATCGCGGCGCTCAACGGCGCGGCGGTGGGCGCCGGCATGGACATGGCCAGCATGTGCGACATCCGCATGGCCGCCGAGGGCGCCCGCTTCGCCATGACCTACGTAAAGGTCGGTCTGGTGCCCGGCGATGGCGGCTGCTACTACCTGCCTCGCATCGTCGGGCTGGCGAAGGCGCTGGAGCTGATCTGGACCGGCGACTTCATCGACGCCGAGGAGGCGCTGCGCATCGGCTACGTCTCGCGAGTGCTCCCGGCGGGCGAGCTGCTGCCGGCGGTGCGAGAGCTGGCCGGGCGCATCGCTCAGGGGCCGTCGGTGGCGATCCAGCTCGCCAAGCGGCTGGCCTATCGCGGCCTCACCAGCGAGGTCGGCGAAGCGCTCGAGGCGGCGGGCCAGGCGATGGCCATCGCCCAGGCGACGGAGGACGCCCAGGAGGGCCCCCGCGCCTTCGTCGAGAAGCGCCCGCCCCAGTTCAAGGGCCGGTAAGCAACACGTAGATCAGGTGGGCCTTCAGCCCGCGGCCGGCTCGCCTTCGCCGCGCAGCCGCGACGCCAGCCAGCTACCGCCGCCGTTCACGATCCAGACGCCCAGGATGATCACGCCCAGCCCGGCGAAGCTGCTCACGCCCAGCCGTTCGTCCAGCACCAGCGTGCCCATGAGAAGCGCCGTTATCGGGATGAGGTACGCCACCATCGAAACCTGGGTCGCCGTGACGCGACGGATGAGCCAGAAGAAGAGCAGGTAGGCCAGCGCGCTCGACAGCAGGCCCAGCGCCAGCCAGGCGAACACCGTCTTCGCCTCCAGCGTCAGGTCGAACGGGCGGTCGACGGCCAGCGCTATCGGCGCCATGATGGACGCGCCCACGATCATCTGGCCCGTCGCGACCACCAGCGCGTCGGCGTCCTGGAGGTAGCGACGGGCGTACACGGTGCCGAACGAGTAGCCCAGCACGCCACCGACGATGGCGAGCTGCCCCAGCGTGCTCGACGCCGTCAGGTCGCCCAGATCACCGCCGATGAGGACGAAGACGCCGCCGAACCCGACCAGCACGCCCAGCGTCCTATCGATGGTGAGCCGTTCCCTGACCCAGTAGTGGGCGAGCATCGCGGTGGAGAGGGGCATGCTGGCGACG
>JACZTE010000273.1 GCA_022573935.1 Chloroflexota bacterium | reverse complement strand
GGGTGCTCGGCTCATCCGTCGTCCAGCGCGAGCAGTTCTCCACCTTGGAAATGGCGCCCCGGGACGTGGACTTCTACCTGGCCATAAACACAGAGCCGGCCTCCTCCCAGTGGATCGCCTTCGCCAACCTGCTTGGCGCCATCAACGTTGAGGACACCATCCGCAACGCCTGGCTAGAGCTGCTCTTGGAGCAGGACGTGCGATGGGACAAGGACGTCGTATCCCTGCTGGGCGACGAGGCGTACCTGGCGATCACCGACTACAGCGCTCTCGAGGACGGGCACGGCTTGGTGGCCGCGATTCAGCTTCGCGACGCCGGGAAGGCGGAAGAGCTCTTCCTGCGCCTGGCGTCGGACGCCGCCGAAGACGCGGGGGAGGAGTTCTTAGAGGACACCTACGAAGGGGAAACGATCTATTACCTTGAGCAGGGCTCCGGCGACAGCTTCTTCGGCCTCGACGACGAGTTCTTCTTCGACGAGACCGCGGAGATCCGCGACTCCTGGGCCATCTCATTCGTCGGCGACGTCGCCGTGGCCGGGCTGGCGCGAGAGGACGTGGAGGGCGTCATCGACGTGCTCCAGGGCCGCGCTCCCACGATCGCCGACAACCAGCGGTTCCAAGAGCTGCGCGCCCTTCAGGAGGACGACTTCCTACTCTGGGCCTACGCCGACCTCGCACCGCTCTGGGACTTCGTAGAGGAAAACTTCACCGAGAGCAACGATGACGCTGCCGACGTGGAGAACATCCTTGAGGAAGCGCGTCCAAACGCCGATCGCTCCTCCTTGACCGTTTCCGCGTTCGGCGACGGCTTCGTGATCGACTCCATCGTCCTCCGCGCCCCGGACGCACCGGCCGACACCAACGATATCGTCAACACCGTCTTCGAGACGCACTACGCCGAGCGTGTGCCGGAAGATACGCTGGCCTTCATTGCGGGGTACGATCTCTACAATGGGATCTACCTGCCGCTCTACGACGCCATCGCTGAGATCGACACGAGCTTCACCGATCCATACTGCGGGGAGCTTTCCGGCCTTCAGCTCCTGCCAACCGCGTACGACGAGCGGGACGACCCGGTCATGGGCCGGTTCTATGACGAAGACGGCAACTACGACTTTGCGGCTGCCCAGATCTGGTTCGAGGAGCTGGACCGGCGCTTCACCGAGCCTGACGGCGGCTTCGACGGGGAAGGCTACACTGAGTACATCGAAAACCTGTACGCGGAGGCGTGTGAGGGGCGCGGCCAGACCATCGATGAGGAGCTCCAGGAATTCGAGCGGGACGTGGGCTTCGATCTGGAGGACGACCTGCTGAGTTTCATGACCGGCGAGTTCGCGCTGGCGCTCAACGCCTCCAACTTCTACGGCGAGCAGCCTTACATCGACATCGTCGGCATGCTCGACATCACCAACGCCGCCGCAGTCAGCGAGAGCATGAAGCTCCTGGAGCGCTACCTGGAGCGCGAGGAGGGTTGGTTCGCCGACACGGACGACGCCGGCATCCACCGACTCAGCAACAACCGCGGCTCGGATGACATCTTCGCCTGGGCGGTGACCGGCGACAGCCTCGCCGTCGGTTACCCGGACGGCCCCATCGAGGCGTTTGTGCACGGCATCGATGGCAAGTCGCTGGCCGAGAGCGCTGATTGGAAGCGGATGATGGCGCTCCTCCCGGAGGACAAGTCGTTCGTCGCCTACATCAGCGTGGCGCGCCTGTTGGAGGAGGTTCGCGACGCCGAGGGCCTCGCGGAGGAGCTCGAGGACGCCACGAACGGCGAGGTGACCCTGGAAGACCTCGAGGCCATCCGCTCGCTGGGCATCGCGACTACGCCCATCGAGGGCGGGTGGAAGCTCCGCATCGCCGTCCTCGTAAAGGACTAGCGGGGTGCAGCAAGGACGCACCACCCTGGAAGAACAGCCCTGGCTGGTGGCGAACACGCCGAAGCGCCCCATGTGGGCTCGGCTGGCGGCGATCAGACTGTCCCCCATCCCCGCCCGCCTGGCAGGCGCGGGCGCGGCGGCGCTGGTGTTCGGCGGCTTCTTCCTGCCCTGGATGGGCGGCGCCGGCCCCTTCGATACCCGCACCTTCTCCGGCTTCGATTTCGCGCGGCTGGTACGCAACTTCGAGATCATCGCCGACTCCCTCTCGTCATCTGCTTCCATCCGGGGCACAGCCATCGCCATCTACCTGATGCCGGCCCTGGCGATGAACGGGGCGATCCTGCACCTCATCGCCACGTTTGCCAAGCTCCCCCGCCGCCTGGTAGGCTATGCGCTGGTACTGGGGGGCGCGTACAGCTTGACGATGCTGGCGATCCTGCTGTTCCTCAGCCTGGCTCCGTTGACCCCGTTCGAGGCGACCGTCGGCCTGCCCCACTGGGGCTTCGCGGCGAGCCTGAGCGGCG
>JACZTE010000012.1 GCA_022573935.1 Chloroflexota bacterium | reverse complement strand
TCGTCCGCGAGCGGATGACGGCTTTCGGCTATGGGCGCGACGGCGAAGCCGAGCAGGCGACGGACGGTGGCGGCTGGAGCCCGGCTGTCGAAGAGGCGATCCGGGGTGAGGAGACCGGCTACCGTCCGCCCGAGTACCAAGGTCGCGCCTGGGAGGCCGTCGAGGAGGGCGAAGAGCTGCCGGAGCTGGTCATGCCGATCACCTTCACGCGCTGCGTCTACCTCGCGTCGGCGACGCGGGACTTCTCGCCCCAACACTCCAACCGCGACTACGCCCAGCAGCAGTCGAAGACCAGGGATGTCTTCCTCAACACACCGTTCAACATGGGCATGGTCAGCCGCTTCATGACGGATTGGGGCGGCCCGACGAGCACCGTGCGACGAATGAAGATCGCGATGCAGGGCAACGTCTGCGCCGGCGACGACATGCGGATCACCGGCCGGGTGACCAGGAAGTACGTGGAGGACGGCGAGCATCGGGTCGACCTAGACATCACGATCTCGACCCAGGAAGGGCCGATGACTCCCTGTAGCGCCACGCTCGTTCTGCCCAGCCGGAGCGGCGCGTAGCGGACGCTCGTCGATAGCCCACGCCGCACACGAGGGGGAGGCCGCCATTCGAGACAAAACCGCGATCGTCGGCATCGGCACGACGGAGTACGTGCGGGACATCGGCCGCACGGAGCTGGAGACGTCGCTCGAGGTGATCCGAGACGCGCTGGACGACGCCGGGCTGACCGCCAAGGACGTCGACGCGATCTTCAAGATCGAGACGCCCGGCGAGGAGGCGAACAGCGAGCTCGATGTCGCGCGCAACCTCGGCGTGCCCAACCTGCGCGTCTGGGGCGGGGCAGGCTACGGCGGCGGCGCGGCCTGCGCCCCGGTCGCGCACGCGGCGATGGCGATCGAGACCGGCAGGGCGTCGGTCGCCGTCGGCTTCCGGGCGCGGAATCGAGGTTCCGGGACGCGGCCGTGGGCCAAGGCGAGCGCTCGTGTCGGCGGGACTGCGGCCTTCGAGCTGCCGTACGGCCTCGTCGGGCCCGCGCAGCAGATCGCCATACTCGCGCGACGCTATATGCACGAGTATGGCGCGACGTCCGAGCAGTTCGCCCGCGTCGCCGTCGCTCAGCGGGCCAACGCGGGGCGCAACCCGCGCGCCTTCTTTCGCGATCCGATCACCGTCGAGGACGTGATCAACTCGCGGCTCATCTCAGACCCGCTGCATCTGCTCGACTGTTCGCTGGAGACGGACGGCGCCTGCGCCGTCATCGTGACGAGCGCCGAGCGCGCGCGCGACCTGAAGCAGCCGCCGGCCTACATCGCCGGAGCGGCTCAGGGCATGGGGCCGCATCACCACATGATGAGCGGCCTGCTCTATAAGGACGACCCGTTCGATCTCCCGTCGGTCTACGCCGCTCGCGAGCTCTACGCCCAGTCGGGCCTGGGCCCCGAGGACGTGGACGTGGCGCTGCTCTACGATGTGTTTAGCCCCATGGTGCTCTGGCAGTTGGAGGCGTATGGCTTCTGCGGCCGGGGGGAGGCAGGCGCGTTCGTGGAGGAGGGCCGAATCGATTGGCCCGACGGCGACATTCCCACGAATACCCACGGCGGTAGCCTCTCGGAGGCGTACGTGCACGGCTTCAACCACGTGCTGGAGGGCGTGCGCCAGATCCGCGGCACGTCCACCTGTCAGGTGCCCGGCGCATCGGTGGCCCTCGTCGCTGCCGCCGCGGTGGTTCCCACCAGCGCGTTGCTCTTGCGGAGGTAGGAAGATGGCCGAACGTCCCGCCATGATCACGGAGCGACCGCTGCCAGAGGTGACGCCGCTCACCGAGCCCTTCTGGTCGGCGGCCCGATCGCACCGCCTCGTCCTACAGCGCTGCAAGGCCTGCAATGCCTACCGATTCCCGCCCGAGGTCGGCTGCTACGCCTGCGGGTCGCCTGAGGCGGTCTGGAGCGAGGTGAGCGGCCGGGCCACGCTCTATAGCTGGACGGTGGCCCACCCGCCGATCCTCCCGTACTTCCAGGAGCGAGTGCCATGGCCGGTCGTGGCGGTCGAACTGGAAGAAGGCCCGCGCATGGTGACGAACCTGATCGACGTTCCGGTCGAGGAGTACGAGATCGGGATGCCGCTGCAGGTCGCCTTCGAGGAGATCGACGAGGAGCTCTCGCTCGTCGTCTTTCGCTCTCGCCGGGAGGCTTCCTAGCCTGCGGCCATCCCCAGAGAAAGTGAGCTGACCAGCCCTGGACTTCCAGCCGACGCCGGAGATGGAGCGGATCCGCTCCGAGATACGCGAGACCGTCGCGGCCGTCCTGCCGCCCGACTGGCAGGGCACCGGTTTCCTCCCGATGGACGTGCGGCCGGAGCACTTCTCTCTGGCACGAGAGCTCGATAAGCGGCTGGCGGCGAGGCGGCTGTTGGCGCCGGCCTGGCCCGAGGAGCTCGGCGGCCGCGGCCTCACCCCCTACGAGCAGTTCGCGCTGTACGAGGAGTTGGGCTTTGCCCTCGCCCCTCGGCTCACGGCGATCTCGGTCGATCTGGTCGCGCCTGTCCTGCTCCTCTACGGCAGCGACGAGCAGCGGCAGCGCCACCTACCGGCGATCGCGAACGACGCGCAGATCTGGTGCCAGGGGTTCAGCGAGCCCGGCGCCGGGTCGGACCTCACCTCCTTGCGCACCCGCGCGGAGCGAAAAGGCGACCGCTACATCGTCAACGGGCACAAGATCTGGACCAGCATGGCCCATCGCTCCGAGTGGATGATCCTGCTGGCGCGGACGGGGCCCGAAGGGTCGCGCGGTCGCGGGCTCAGCCTCTTCCTCCTGCCCACGGCCTCGGCGGGGATCGACATCCGGCCGATCTACGACGCCGTCGGCGAGCATGCGCTGAACGAGGTCTTCTTCGAAGACGTCGAGGTGCCCGTCGAGAACCTGGTGGGGAAGGAGAACGAGGGCTGGAAGCAGGCGACGACCCTCCTCCAGTACGAGCGTGGCGATGCCCTCTTCATCGGCCAGTTCCACAGGCTGCTGCGCGACCTGGTGCATGAGATCGGGCGGGGCGGCCAGGGGCGTCGCGAGACGACGGCTGCAAGAGCCCTGCTCGGCCAGCACGCGATCGACTGGGAGATCGGCCGTCTCCTCACGCTCCGTGTCGTCAGCATGCAGGCCAAGGGCCTGCTGCCTGACCAGGAGGCCTCGCAGGCGAAGGTCTTCATGAGCGAGGCGTTCCAGCGGCTGGGCACGACCGCGCAGCGCCTGGCCGGCCTGTACGGGAACCTGAGCCACAGCGAGCCCCGCGCGCCGCTGGGGGGCCGCATCGAACCGTCCGTGATCTCATCGACGACGGCGACGATCATCGCCGGCACGTCCGAGATCCAGCGAACGATCATCGCCACGCGAGGCCTGGGCCTGCCGCGAGGCTAGGCTACGACCGCTGTTTCGCGTCCTGGATTAGCTGCCACAGGCGGCTGGGCGTTGCGGGCACCTCCGTCGCCAGCACGCCCAACGGCTGCAGGGCATCGTTGATCGCGCAGAGCACCGCCGCCGGCGTGGTGTGGATGGCGCCTTCGCCTGCGCCCTTCGCGCCCAGCGGCGTGAACGGCGACGGCGTCACCAGCGCGGCCTTCTCGGTCATCGGCACCTCGTGGATGGTCGGGATGAGGTAGTCCATGAACGTGGTCGTGAGCGGCTGACCTTCGTCGTCGTATACGTACTCTTCGAGCAGCGCCGCGCCGATGCCCTGGGCAACGCCGCCCTGCGTCATCCCCTCCACGTTGGCGGGGTTGAGACGCGTCCCGCAGTCGTCGGCGATGAAGTACTTCAGGATTTTGACCAGGCCGGTCTCCGGGTCGACCTCGACGACGACGAGGTGGCAGGCGTTGGCGGAGGTGAGGTAGCTCTTCACCCGGCCGTCGTCGTCGGGAGGCTTGCGGTCCGGGGCGGTCCACACATAGGTGGCTTCCGGGTTCGGGTCGATGTCGGGCGGCAGCAGGTCGCTACGGCCGAGCATCGTTCCGGCCACCTGGGCCACCGACAGCGCGGCGTCCGGCGTCCCCTTCACGCGAAACTTGCCATCCATCAGCTCGATGTCGTCCGTTCCGACCTCGAGTAGCTTGGCGGTGACCTTGATCATCTTTTCCTTGATCCGTTCGGCCGCGCCGAGCGTGGCGCTCGTGATGGCCACGCCCAGGCGGCTGCCCCCCGGCCCGAAGCTGGGCGGCGCGGAGAGCGAGTCCATCGGGATGACGTTGACGTCGGCGAGCTCCATGCCAAAGTAGTCGGCGAGCACCTGAGCGATGACGGTGTACTGGCCCTGACCCTCCAGCGCGAAGCCTACGCGGGCGACGATCTTGCCCCGCATGTCGATGTTCACCGTGATGCCCTCTGGCACGCCGATGCCCCGCACGCCCACGATGGCGTAGGCGTTCCAGTCGAACACGCCGGGCTCGATTGCGGCGACGATGCCGATGCCGAGCAGGCGGCCCTGCTTGCGCGCCTCGGCCTGCTCTTCGCGCAGCTTCTGGTAGTCGCCGATCTCGAGCACCTTGTCCAGCGTCGCCTCGTAGTTGCCGCTGTCGTACTCCTGCCCGCTCGGGATGGTGTAGGGGAAGCGGTCGGCGGGGATGAAGTTCCTCCGGCGGATCTCGGCGGGGTCGAGGCCCAGGCTTTGCGCCGCGATGTCCATGAGCTGCTCCAGCACGAAGTTGTGCGGCGGCGGCCCCATGCCGCGATAGGCGCTCTCGGGGAGCTTGTTGGTAGCGACGATGGTCAGGTCGTACTGAGCGGTCGGGATGGTGTAGCAGCCGGTGAACGACGCCATCGGCTTCGCGGCGGCGGTAGCGGCGAAGCCCTCGGCGGTGGCGCCCAGGTCGTCGAGCAGCTTCACCTTGAGGCCCGTCACCGTGCCGTTCGCCTTCACGGCGATCGAGGCCTCGTAGTGACGATCCCAGGCCTGCCCGCCGCCGCCGATCAGGTACTCTATGCGGTCCTCGATCCACTTGACCGGCCGCCCGCCCGCCTTTCGCGAGAGCATCGCGGTGATGTCCGTCCCGCGGCCGCCGCCCTTGCCGCCGAAGCTGCCGCCGTGCGGCTGGCTGATCAGGCGTACTCTGTTCGTTGGCAGACCGAACGTCCCCGCCCTGCCGAGCGCCATGAAGGACTGGGCCTGAAAGCTCCCATAGCAGGTGAGCGCCTCGTTTACGATGTCCCACTCGCTGATCACGCCGAACGTCTCCAGCGGGTTGGCGCCCACGCGATGCCAGCGGAACTGCTCGCTGAAGACGTGGTCGGCCGTGCGAAAGGCTTCGTCCACGTCGCCCCAGGTGAAGACACGCTCGTACATGACGTTGGTGCCGCGCTCTTCGATCACGAGCGGGCTGTCGGGCTCCAGTGCCCGTTTGGCGTCGACGACCGGAGGCAGCGGCTCGTAGGACACGTCGATCAGCTCCAGCGCGTCCTCCGCCACGTACCGGCTGACGGCGGCGACGGCGGCCACCGGTTCGCCCACGAAGCGGGCCTTGTCCGTGGCCAGGCAGTGGGTGCCCCAACCTCGCGGGGACGTGGGCGAAGGTTGCGTCCAGCGCAGCGCGTCCTCGCCGGTCACGATCGCTACCACCCCGGGCAGCCGCTCCGCCTCGCTCGTGTCGATGCGGCCGATGCGAGCGTGGGCGTATGGGCTGCGGAGGATGGCGCAGTGGAGCATGCCGGGCCGCGTCAGGTTGTCGATGAACTCCGCACGGCCGGTGAGCAGCACAGGGTCCTCCACGCGGTTGACGCCGCGGCCTACCCAGCGGGGCGCGCTGACGGGCAGATCTTTGGGCAGCCTAGGGAACTCGACTGACATCTTCCCCTTCCTGACCGGACGCCGTGGGTTCGGTCTTGCCGCGCAGCTTGGTCGCGGCCAGCCGCACCGATTCCAAGATCGCCTGATAACCGGTGCAGCGGCAGATCTCGCCACCGAGGGCGTCGCGGATCTCGTCGTCGCTCGGGCTTGGCGTGTGTTGCAACAGCTCGTAGACGGACATCAGAAAGCCAGGTGTGCAGAAGCCGCACTGTAGCCCGTGCTTCTCCATGAACGCCTCTTGGATCGGGTGCAGATGCCCCTCCGGACTCAGCCCTTCGACCGTCATCAAGGTTGCTCCATCGGCCTGCACCGCCAGCATGATGCAGGAGCGAACGGCCTGTCCTTCCAGCAGGATGGTGCAAGCTCCGCATACGCCGTGCTCGCAGCCGACGTGGGTACCCGTGAGGCCGAGCTCTCCGCGCAGCATGTCCACCAGCGTCATGCGCGGCTCGACCGATGCTTCGTAGCGCGTGCCGTTGACGGTGAGGCGAACCTGTCGATGCGATGCCGTGGCCATCAGTCCGCCGCTCCGGCTCGACGCGCGGCCTCCGCAAGCGCTCGCCGAGTGAGCACCTGGGCGACATGCCTGCGATATTGCGCCGGGGCGTGCACGTCCGACAGCGGTTCGTCGATCGCCGCGCTCGCCTGCTGTCCCGCCTGCTCGAAGAGCTGCTCGCCGGGCGATTCGCCGATGAGCAGCTGCTCCGCCTCGCGCGCCCGGACCGGCGTCGGCGCAACGCCGAAGAGCACGATGCGAGCCGCCGAGCACTTGTCGGCGGCATCGAGCGTCAGCGTGACCGCTACACCGGCCAGGGCGAAATCGCCGTGCCGGCGCGAGATCTCTAGGAACGCCCATCCGGTGCGCTCCGGCTGGGCGGGCAGGCGCACCTCGGTGAGGAGCTCCGTGGGCTCTAGCGCGGTCGTCAGGTAGGTCGTAAAGAAGTCGCCTGCCTTGATGGTGCGAACGCCGTTCGGCCCGACAGCGCGCAGCTCGGCGTCCAGCGCGACGGCGACGGCCGGGTATTCGGCGGCGGGATCGGCGTGCGCCAGCGAGCCGCCGAAGGTGCCGCGATTACGAATCTGCGGGTGGGCGATACAGAGCGTGGCCGCATGAAGCAGCGGCTGGAGGCGCTGGACGAGCTCCGAGCGTTCAAGCGCTCGTTGCCTGGTCATGGCGCCGATGATCAGCCCGCCGTGGTCTTCCCGGATGTAGTCCAGATCGGCCACTCTGTTTACGTCGATGACTACCCCAGGGCGGGCCAGCCGCATGTTCAGGAGCGGCATCAAGCTCTGGCCGCCGGCCAGGATCTTAGCCTCACCCTCGTGCTCGACGAGCAAGGAGACCGCCTCTTGCACGGTCGTGGGGTCATAGTAGTCGAACGATGGCGGTTTCATCTGGGAACCTTTGCGGACTATCAGGCTGAATCGTGTTGCTCGCACTCGAGCGGTGGCCGGTTGGCTCCGGTCGAGGAGCAGCCACTCCATTGTACGTGGGACGCGGCAGGGGTCAAGCAGACTGCGTGCTGCCATAGCCCTAGAATCCGTGCCTCTGCTACAATTGCCCGCGTTGGCTGGGGGATCGCCTGCCCCAGCGGCGCGCTAGGGGCTTGGTAGCCCGAGCGCTCAGGCAGGACGTTTCGGAGATCGAGTCGATGTCTCAAGAGCTTGCGGACTTCTTTCAGCAGCTGTTCAACGCACTCATGATCAGCGGCGTATACGCGCTGGTGGCGCTGGGCATCACCGTGATCTTCGGCCTCACCGGCATCGTCAAGTTCTCCATTGGGGAGCTGCTCACGCTGGGCGCGTTCCTCGCCTTCTTCCTCTGGGACAACAGCCTTGCCTACGTGCTTGCGGTACCGCTGGCCGTCCTTGCTGTCGGAGGAGCTGCGCTGATCATGGAGCGGGCGGCCTTCCGCTTCACCATACAGCAACCGATCAACGGGTTCATCGTGTCGTTAGGGCTCATCCTCGTCCTCCAGAACCTGGTCATTGAGCTTTGGGGGACCGAGGCGAGGTCTATCCAGCCGCCCTTCGATGGCGTGTGGGATGTCGGCGGTGTTCGCATGCCCTTCCAGAGTTGGTTCGTCATCTGGGTGGCCGTTGGGATCATCGTTGCTCTCTTCGTCGCCCTTCGCTACACCAAGTTCGGCCGGGCGATACGGGCCTGCGCGGAGGATCGCGAGGCCGCGGCCCTGATGGGTATCCCCGTCGACCGGATCATCACGGGCACGTTCGTCTTGGGTGGAATGCTTGCGGCTGTGGCTGGGGCGCTGCTCGCCTCGATCTTCACGATCGATCCCTATGTCGGGGCGCAGTTTCTGCTGAAGGGCTTCGCCGTCGCGCTGGTCGGCGGGTTGGGCAACGTCGAAGGAGCAGTGATCGCTGCTCTGCTCGTCGGGACGATAGAGACCATGGGCGCGGGCTATTTCGCCGCGGAATGGCGCGATGGCTACACCTTCGCCCTGCTCATCCTCATTCTGCTGGTGAGACCGCGCGGCCTCTTTCCGGCCAAGGGCCGTCTTCAGGAAACGCTGCAGTAGCCAGCCACGATGTCAGGTTCGGCTGCAAGGCTAAGCAACGCCATGACGACGCGGTACTCACTGGGCGATCTGCTGACGATCCGCTTGCCGCTGGCGCTCCTGCTCGCGTTGCCGCTTCTCGCTCCGGCGTTGCTTCCGTCGTCGCGCTTGCTCAGCCTGGCTATTCTTGCCGCGATCTACGTGATCGTAGCCAACGGCCTCCACATCATCTTCAGCCATACCGGCCAGCTCTCGCTGGCGCACACGGCCGTGTGGGGCGTGGGCGCATACACCGCTGCTCTCCTTACCGTCCACTGGGACTGGCCGACCGAGGCGATTCTACCGGTCGCAGGTCTCTGCGCCGCCCTGGCCGCGGTAGCCATCGGCATACCCGCCTTCCGCACGGCCGGCTTCAGCTTTGCCATCATGACCTTTGCCTTCGCCGAGCTGATGCTGCTGGTGGCGAACAACTGGACCGATCTCACCGGCGGTAGCCTCGGCATCACGATCCCGGTGGCCAAGCACTCGATCGCGTTGGTCGAGTTCGATAACTTCGATCTATTGAACAGCTTCTACTACATGACGCTGGCCTTCGCCTACCTCAGCCTGGTTGCCGTTTGGCTCATCCGCCAGTCTTTCTTGGGTAGGACGTTCGTCGCGATACGCGAGAACGAGCAGCTCGCTAGGTCGCTAGGGATCAACGTCTACATCTACAAACTCACAGCGCTCGCCATAAGCGGCTTCTTTGCCGGTATCGCCGGTGTGTTTCTTCTGTACCGCCAGCAGCATATCGACCCCGGTCCGCTCAGTCAGTTCACGGCGTTCTTTACTATCCAGTTCCTCCTCATGATCCTGATTGGCGGGCGATTTAGTTCGCTCGGGCCGACGATCGGCGCCGTTGTGGTGGTGTTCGGCCCGGAGCTGATCAACGGCGCGTTCGGCGATGTGCTTAGCACCACGCGGATTCAGATCATCTTCGGGCTGATGCTCATCCTGGGCGTGCTGTTCTCGCCGAACGGCATGGCCGGGCAGGTGCAGTTGCGCTACCGCGCGCTCGCCGGCATGCTCCACCGGTATCGAGGAGCCCGTCAGGGCTAGTCGGCGGCCGCTCTGATCTGATCGGAGATGATGCCCTCCCGTTCGAGCTCCGCCACGGCGGCGGGCGTCATTCCCAGCATCCCAGTGAGGATGGCCTCGTTGTGCTGACCGAAGCACGGCGCCGGCAGATCGATCGGTTGTGGCGAGTCGCCGCGGCTCCACTGCGACGTGGCGCGCACCTCCCGCCCGAAGGCCGGATGCATCACCTCTCGGAACGCTCCGCGAGCGTTTAGCTGCGGGTCCGACCCTAGCTGCTGGTAGTCGACGACGGCGCCGGCCGGCACGCCCGCTGCCTGGAGCAGGGCTTCGGCATCGCGGGCGGAGCGTTGCGACGTCCACGCCTCGATCTTCGCGTCGATCTCGTCGTGACGGCGACGCCGGCCATCGACGCGAGCCAGTTCGGCGTTTCCATGCCACGATGGCTCGTCGAGAACCGCGCCGAGCGCTTCCCAGTCGCGGTCGTCGCGGACGCTGATCGCCACCCACTCGTCATCACCAGACGCTCGGTAGACGCCCTGCGGAGCGTAGACGGAGTGCCGGTTGCCACGATGCGGACGCTCGGTGTGGTTCATCGACCAGTCCGTGAACACCGACCCGATGCCGAAGGAGAGCGCATCGCGCATCGAGACGTCCAGGTAGCAGCCGTCTCCGGTTCGCCGCCATGTTCGGACCGCCAGCAGCACGGCGGAGAGGGCGGCCAGCGCGCCTACTGGGTCGCCATAGCTGAAGCCGGTCTTTGCCGGCGTGGCATCGCCCAGATAACCGTTCTGGGAGAAGAGCGCGCTCGGCAGCTCCACGGGCGCGCCGAGCGCCATGGCGTCGCGCTCAGGGGGCGTTTGGCCGTAGCCGGAGATGGAGGCGTAGATGATGTCCGGTTTTGCTGAGACGAGATCTCGATACCCGATCTTGAGCTTCTCCTTGGCGCCCGGGCGGTGGTTCTCGATGAAGATGTGAGACGTGGCTACCAGGTCGAGCAGGATCTGGCGTCCCCGCGGGTCTGCCAGCTCGATGGCCAGCCCAAGCTTTCCCCGGTTCCACTCGTTGAAGTGCTGGCTCACGTTCGACCTCTCCTGCGGCGTCATCGGCCTCGCGCGGCCGCCGGCGTACCTGTTGACGTCGATGACGGTGCGCACGGCGTCCCAGTTGGACGGCGATTCGACCTTGATCACCTCCGCGCCGAGGTCATGCAGCATCAGGCCGAGGAAAGGGCCTGCCCAGTAGATCGACCAGTCGACGACTCGCAGTCCCGCAAGGGGCAGCCGCCCCGACCGCCAGTCCATCAGCCGCCCGCCTCCGATAGCGGGGCGAGAAGCTCCTCGTTCGCTTCTCCCAGGAGCGGGGCGGGGGCCGGCGGCTCGGCGTCAGGGTCGAGCCAGGGGCGGCCGAGGACGGAGATCTCGCCCGCGACGGGGTGGTCGATCTGATGGGCGACCTGTCGCCCGCGCCACTGGTCCGAGTCCAGCAGGCTGGCGGGCGTCTCGGCCACGGTGACGGGGTCGCCTCGCAGCGCGAGCTCCCGCATCTCCTCGCTCGTCTTGCTCAGCGTCCAGCCGGTGAGGATCGCCTGCAGCTCGTCGTTGTGCTCCAGGCGGCCCTCCTGCGTGGAGAAGCGATCCTCGTTCAGCTCGCTGAGCGGAGCGATCTTCTTCAGCCGTTCCCATAAGGCAGGCGCGAAGGCGGTGACGTAAACCCAGCCGTCCGCGCAGGGGTAGACGCCATAGGTCGCCGAGACGCTGAGCCCGGCGCGGTTCGCCACCAGGCCGAGGTTGAGCGCCGGGCTGCGGTGCTCCAGGTTCGTGGCGACCACGTCCTGGATGGAGAGGTCGAGGTACTCGCC
>JACZTE010000272.1 GCA_022573935.1 Chloroflexota bacterium | reverse complement strand
TTGCCGTAGAAGTCGTCAGCGTCCTTTACTGGCTCGCCGGTATGGAGGCCGATGCGGATGGTCACCCGCTCCTCCGCCGATTCGTTGCGCTGGGCGAACGCGCGTTGCATCTCGATTGCGCACTGGAGGGCCTGCCGCGCGCTCTGGAAGGCGATCATGAATCCGTCGCCCTCTGTCTTGACTTCGAATCCCTGGTGGTCCCGTACCTGCTCGCGGATGAGGACATTATGCTCCCGCAGCAGCTCCATCCAGCGCTGGTCGCCGAGACGCTCGTTCATGGGGGTGGAGCCTTCGATGTCGCTGAAGAGCAGCGTCACCGTGCCGTCGGGCGCGGCGTGCGGGCGCAGGTCGGGCTGCTCCACGTAGACTGTGGCCGCCACGGCTTCGATGGACGTCCCCATCTCGCTGCTATCGATCCCGAGCAGCCGCAGCTTGAGAGCGATGGCGCGAGCCACGTCGGTCATCATTTTCATGTCCTGAAACGCTGCCAAGGCCTCGTTGACGAGTTCCAGCGCCTTCTCCTGGTCTGCCGGGTCGCCGCGCTCGACAAGCACCGCGGCGTACTCGTACTGGCTGCGGGCTAGGTAGGGCCGCGCGCGGCAGCGGCGCTCCGCTTCTATCGCTTCCTTCAGGAGCGTTTCAGCCTCGTCCAAGTCACCCATGGTGGCGGCGGCCAGCCCGAGGTTGTAAGCGGCGGAGCCAAAGTAGAGAACGGCGTCGCCAACGACGACATGCTGATTCCGATACGGCAGGAGCATTTCGTACAGAACGCGCGCCCGTTCCTTGTCTGCGAGGCGTCGGGCAGCGTTGATAAAAGTGCAGATCGCGTTGACGAAGGTCCAATCTCGCGGGATCTGCCGGAGGTCATCCTCGGAGAACTCTTCGAGGATCTTGCGAGCGTCATCGTCGCGCCCCGTGTCACAGTAGAGCATCGCCAGGGCGCCCTTGTAGGCGGGAAGGGGGTTCTGCTCCTGGGCCGCGCGGAGTGGCCCTTCCATTTCGTCCAGCCGCCCTAAAGAGCGGCGGATGTCGTACATCAAGACCGTGCCAGCCTGAAAGAGCCAGGCAACCTGCACCTGCTGGAAGGCGGCCAGCAGCTCCTCCAGGTACCGGTCTGCCTTGTCCCACTCACCACGCATCGCGGCGCGCATGCCCTCCCACGAGGGGCGGCGGCCGATGTAGGCAGGCTCGCGGGTGTCGGCCGCGCGCGGATAGATGATCTCCAGCTCACGGTCGACGCCGTCCACGTCGCCGGAGGCGAGGAGGGCGATCATGAGCCTGATGTGACCCCAGAGCTCCGCGTAGCGGTCGCCGGCCTCGCTGCCCAGGCGGATCAGCTCCTGGGCCATGGTCATTCGTTCGTCCAGGTGCTCCGGCCCGGAGAGGGCGGCAAGAAGAGCTTGGTAGGATGCCCGCACGGCCTGCGCGTCTTGCACGCGTTCGGCGACCGCCAACGCCTCTCGACCGAACGCGATCTGCTCCTCCACCGTGGTGCCTGCCGACATCAGGTTCGCGAGGGCGGCAAGAAGGCGCGCGCGAGCGGGGCTATCGTTTTCGCCTAATCGTTCAAGCGCCTGGCGCAGGATGGGGATGGAGCGGCCGGAATAGGCGTGTTGGCTGCGGAGCACGGCATCGTTGTGCGCCAGGGCGGCCCGTGCCGTCAGGTCGTCATCGAGCCGCTCCGCGACTTTTAAGGCCTGCTCAATGACCTCCACCGCTTGGTCGCCCTGACCGGCCTTTGTCTCCGCTTCACCGAGGGCGAGCAGGAGACGGCAGCGCTCGTCGTCGCCCCGGTCACGTTTCGGCCGGCCTGCAATAGCTGATAAAGGCAGCTTCTGTAGCTCAGCCGCCCGCAAGGCTAAACGGTAGGAGCGCGCGGCTTCCTCATACGCCAGCAGCGCGGTTGCCCGCTCCCCGGCTCGACGGCCGTACTCGATCGCCTTGTCGACGTCTTCCGCGGACGCGGCGCGGAAGAAGTGGTAGGCCAGGTCCGCCAGGTGCGGCTCCACGCTGGACTCGTACACGTGCTCAATAGCTTCTCCCAATCGGCGATGGAGGCGAACCTTTCGCGGAGCGCTCAGCTCACCATAGATGGTATGGCGCAGGGCCGTGTGCGCCAGCTCGTAGGTGCCCGTGGCACGGGAATCTACGCCCTTCCGCTCGCGGATGACCTGGGCGCGCAGCGCTTCGTCCAGCAAGTCGAGCAGCCGGTCTTCGTCCTCCCCGGTCACCTCCTTCAGCACATCGAACGTGAACCCGGCAGGCATGGCTGACGCCGGCGTGAGGATGCTGAGGCACCCGTCACTGAGGCGAGAAAGGCGGCGTTTGACGACGTCGCGGATTCCCTCGGGAATGTCCCAGGCGGGCAGTCCTCCGGCCTTGCTCACCCACTGGCCTTCCTCTAAGACGAGCTGGCCCTCCTCAAC
>JACZTE010000271.1 GCA_022573935.1 Chloroflexota bacterium | reverse complement strand
ATGCCGCGCAGGATACGGCCGGTGAGATAGGCCACCGGCACGCCACCGATGAGGTAGCTGCCGAAGACGATTAATGTGGCGCTTAACATCGGCGGTCAGATGGTGTGCAAGACGGCGCTTAGCATGGTCGGTCAGATGGTGGGCAGGTCAGCGCTGAGCATCGATGCGCTGAGCGGTCTCGCTGATGATCTGCGCCACCTCCTCGCTCGAAAGGCGGGCGGTGTTCAGCGTTAGGTGGTAGAGCGAAGGGTCGTTGGTCTCTACCTCGAAGAACTTCTGGTGGAAGCTCACACGCCCCTTTTCGCGCTCATGGACGCTCTTCACCGCCTCTTCCGCGTTGAGGCCCTCCCTGCGCGCGATCTCCTCGATGCGATGCACCTCGGGCGCGACGAGCAGGACGTGGAGGGCGTCCAGCCGGTCTTTGAGGATCACCTGGCTGCCGCGGCCGATGATGAGCACATCGCCGGGGCCGGCAAGCTCGCAGATGATGTCACCCAGGGCGGCCGCGTAGCGGTCGTCGGGCACCTCCTGCAGCCCCTCGCCGGCGGCGGCTTCGCTGTACGAGCGGCTGAGCATGATGTCGAGGCCGTCGCTGCCTAGCATCGGATCGGCGGCGCCGGCGGTGGCCGAACGCTCCAAGAACCGGCGCAGCATGGCGGCCAGCCGGTCGCTCAGGCTGGCCGTCCGTTCGTCGAGGCTTGCGATCGATTCCATCGAGACGCCGAGCTCGCGCGCCGCCTCCACCAGGATCTGCTGGTCGACGTAATCGATCTGGAGCTGCTCGGCGGCCAGGCGGCCGACCTCGCGCGCCCCGGTGCCGATCTGCCCAGAGATGGTGATCACGGCCATGAGGGATGTCTCCTGTCCGCTGCTTCCACCACAGAGGTGAAGTCGTACACGCCGAGGACGGCGTACTGGTCGACCACCTTCGCGCCCATCGCCTCGATCTCTTTGTTCACCTCCTGGATACGCTCCGGACGGCCCGAGATCGTCTTTCGCCCCTCGTCGGTGAGCGTGCTCAGCAAGATGTAGATAGCCATGAAGATGCCTCCTTTGTTCTGAAATGGCGACGCTTATTGTACCACCGTCGAGCGTAGCGGTGGGGTGTGCCGCCGAGGTCTCGATTGCGGTACCGATTGGTTTAGTCGCAGCGTCGTAGGGGCCGAGTTTTAGCTCGGCCCAGGACAGAGCTGAAGCTCTGTCCCTACAGGTCGATGCCAAAGGCCCTATCGCGACGGTTCTCACGCTACGCTTGCTCCCAGGGCTCGCCGCCGTCGTCCAGCACCAGCGGAGCGGGTACCTGGGCGCCGCAGATACAGGGGAACGGCCCGATGTTTACCCACATCGGGAAGTTTCCCTCGTAGACGCGACTGCACGCGGCGCAGCTCGATCGGAAGAGCTTGACGTGGGGCGGGTTCTGCTTGCGCGGGCGCCGAGGACGGGGGTTCAAGGTTAGGCCAGGTAGACGTAGTAGCGTTTGCCGCGCTCGGCCACCAGCGGCCGGCGGCCGTCCGCTTGCACCTCGGCGATGGCGGCTGGCATGACGGCGGAGTGGCCCTTCACCGGGAAGCTGCAGTCGTACGTGTACTCGGTCTCGCCGACCAGCAGCCGGGTGTGGACGTACGGCTCATCCTCCAGGTTCACGTACGGTACCTGGAGCGTGTCCAGCTCGAGCTCGCCGATGAGCGTCGGGTCGATCTGGAGCGGCGCGGCTTCCTGTGCTGCCATCGACTCCATTCCAGCGCAGGCGGGCGCTTGTGTCAACCGAGCGTCCGCGCCAGAGCGTTCGCCGCGCGAGTGACCTACGCAGAAGGTCGCGAGGTTCACGATAGACGGACGGCTGGCTGTTGATACGATACAGAAAACTGTATATACTAAACGAGAATAAGTTATACGGAGGTTGACATGGGCACCGCGAAAGTATCTAGGAAGGGATGGGTCGTAATCCCCCGTGAGATCCGGAAACGCTATGGCATCAAGCCCGGCGACCAGGTGCAGATCGTCGACCATGCAGGCCGCATCGCCATCGTACCCTCGCTCAACAACCCAGTCCGCCAGAGCCGAGGGCTTCTGAAGGGCATGCCATCGCTGACCGGCGCGCTGCTAGAGGAGCGACGGCAAGATCTCGAACGGGAGGAGAGGAAAGCCAGGCGGCGCCCTAAGCGCCGCCGCAGCTCCTAGCATCGTGGCGGATCGCTTCGTGTTCGATTCCGATGCCCTGCTAGCGCTGTTCCAGGACGAGGCGGGGGCACAGCAGGTGCAGCGCCTGCTGGAACGGGCAGGCAAGGGCGACTGTGCGCTCTTCATATCGGTGGTTAGCCTAGGCGAGTTGCTGTACGTTGTGGAGAGCCGTCGTGGACTCGAAGCCGCGCAGGAAGCGTTAGCCGCGTTCGACCAGTTGCCTATTGAGACGGTTGCAGTCGATCGAACGTTA
>JACZTE010000270.1 GCA_022573935.1 Chloroflexota bacterium | reverse complement strand
GCCCCGGCGCCCGCATGGAGACGTTGGACCGCTACATCCAACGGCTGGAGGCGCTGGAAGCGGTCGCGAACAGCTTCCAGGGCGTCGAGAAGGCGTTCGCGATCCAGGCAGGGCGCGAGGTGCGCGTGATCGTCAAGCCGGAGCAGATCGACGATATGGAGGCGATGCGCCTGGCCCGCGACGTGAGCAAGAAGGTCGAGGAGTCGCTGGAGTACCCAGGCCAGATCAAGGTCACCGTCGTGCGCGAGACCCGCGCCATAGACTACGCGCGGTAGGGGGTGACAACTATTCCCTGTGGGACGGGCTTCAGCCGTTCGGCTGAGCTCACGCTGGAGCCTGTCGTGCGCGGTAGGGAAGTACAGATGAAAGAGATACACACCGAGATCGAGATCAACGCGACGCCCGAGCGCGTCTGGCAGATTCTCACCGATTTCGACGCATTGCCGGAGTGGAATCCGTTCATGCGTCGAGCAAGCGGCGAGGTAGAGGTCGGGGCTAGGCTCGAGGTCTTCCTGCAGCCTTCCGGCGGTCGCGGCATGACGTTTCGGCCAACCGTCGTCGAGGCCACACCGAATCGCGAATTCCGCTGGCTTGGGAATCTGGGCGTGCGAGGCCTATTCGATGGCGAGCACAGCTTCACCATCGAGCCGCTCGGAGAGAACCGTGTGCGCTTCGTCCAGCGTGAGTCGTTCCGCGGCCTGCTTGTCCCCTTGCTTCTTCTCATGGTGGAGAAGGATACACGGCGCGGTTTCGAGGAGATGAACCAGGCGCTAAAGACGCGAGCGGAGCAGGCACCGGCCTAACCACTAGGCTCCCGCGATGAGGAGTCGTGAGGATGGCGGTTGCGTCCTGAGCATGAATACGATACGCCCACGGATGAACCTCCTCATGATCGGCGATGTGATGGGCAAGCCCGGCCGGCGAGCCGTGGCGGCGCTGCTGCCCGGCCTGCGGCAGGAGCTGGCGCTCGACCTCGTCGTCGCCAACGGCGAGAACCTGGCCGCCGGACGCGGCCTGACCGAAGGCACGACGCAGGAGCTCTTCGACGCGGGCGTGGACGTCATCACCTCCGGCAATCACGTCTGGGACCAGAAGGAGATCATACCCATGCTGGACCAGGAGGTCGCCATGCTGCGACCGCTCAACTACCCGCCCGCCACGCCTGGCCGCGGACTGCTCACTCAGAAAGGCATCACCGTCCTCAACCTGCAAGGCCGGACGTTCATGCCCGATATCGATTGCCCCTTCCGCGCCGCCGATGCAGCCCTCAGCGAGCTGCCGCAGGACGCCATCGTCTTCGTCGATATGCACGCCGAGGCGACGAGCGAGAAGCAGGCGATGGGACGCTACCTGGACGGCCGCGTGGCAGCGGTCGTCGGCACGCACACCCACGTGCCCACCGCGGACGCCCGCATCCTCCCCGGCGGCACGGCCTTCGTGACCGACGTGGGCATGGCAGGGCCGCAGGAGTCGATCATCGGCAACGAGATCGGCTCGGTGATCGAGCGCTTCCTTACCGGCATGCCCACGCGACTGCCGGTCGCCGAGAAGAGCCCCACTGTCCAGCTCAACGCCGTCCTGGTCGAGATCGACGAGACGACCAGGCGGGCCAACAGTATCGCCCGCATCGACCGCGTGTACCACCGCGATGGCGTGTAGAGCCGACTTCCACTGCCACAGCACCGCCTCCGATGGCATCCTCTCGCCCTCGGAGCTGGTGAAGCTCGCCTACGAGCACGGTGTGCGTATCATGGCCCTCACCGACCACGACTCGACGGAGGGGGTGGAGGAGGCGCGCCGCGCAGCCGAAGGCTACCCGGACTTCACCCTGATCCCCGGCGTCGAAATGGGGACGGACATCCCCGGCGGCGAGGTACACGTGCTGGGCTACTTCCTGGAGCCGAGCAACGCCGAGCTGCAGGAGACGCTCCTTCGCCTGCGCGATTCGCGCCGGCTACGCGGCCAGCGCATGGTGGAGAAGCTGCAGGCGATGGGCGTCGACGTCACCTGGGAGCAGGTGGAGCGCTTCGCGGGCGATGGCGCCGTGGGGCGGCCCCACGTGGCCCAGGCGCTCCTGGAGAAGGGCTACATCGACAATATCAGCGAGGCCTTCGAGAAGTACATCGGCCGCGATGGCCCCGCCTATGCCGACCGGACGAAGCTGACCCCATCCGAGGCCGTCGCCTCCATCGTCCGCCTGGGCGGCGTCGCTTGCCTCGCCCACCCGCGCGACCTGGAGGACCTCGACGGCGTGCTGGCCGGCCTGAAGGCCGCCGGCCTGGCCGGGATGGAGGTCCACTACAAGTACTACGAAGAGGAGGCCGTGGAGCGGCTGCAGGATGCCGCCCGACGCTTCGATCTCATCCCCTGGGGCGGCAGCGACTACCACGGTCTCTACGGCAACGACGAGCCGTTCCCCGGCGGGATGGTCTCCCCCTTGCCC
>JACZTE010000269.1 GCA_022573935.1 Chloroflexota bacterium | reverse complement strand
GGGCGTAGCTTAGCCAGCGACTCGGGGGACGTGTCGGGCCGCGGGTGCTCGTCGGTGTCGACGATGATCGTCTCCTTGCGCGTCTTTATCTCCACCGGCACGATCTCATCCTTGAACCTGCCTTCGGACATGGCGACGCCGGCGCGCTGCTGGCTGCGCAGGGCGATCTCGTCTTGCTCCTCACGGCTGATGCCGAACTTCTCGGCCAGGTTCTCGGCCGTCACGCCCATGTGCTCCTTGCTGAAGGGGTCGCCCAGCAGGTGCTGGACGCCGTCCTCGAGCTCGCCGTTCCCCAGCCGATAGCCGTAGCGGGCGCTGCGGATGTAGTAGGGCATCATGCTCATGTTCTCGGTTCCGCCGGCGACGATGACCGATGCGTCGCCCGTCTCGATCCAGCGGGCGGCGGTGTTGATCGCCTCCAGACCGCTGCCGCAGATGCGGTTCACGGTGTAGGCAGGCACCTCGATGGGGAGATCGGCCTTGACGGCGGCGTAGCGGGCGATGTAGGCGTCCTCCATCACCTGGCCGACGCAGCCCAAGATCACCTGATCCACCTGCTCCGGCTTCACTCCAGCGCGGCTTACGGCCTCCCGGATCACCACCGCCCCCAAGTCGGAGGCGGAGAAGTTCTGAAATGCGCCGCCCAACCGGCCGATGGCGGTGCGACACCCGCTTACTAATACGACTTCTTCCATGGCCCACCCCTTTCTATTCGTAGGGACAATATATCGACGGCTCAGCTACGGGGTCAAGCGGCGGGGGTCGTGCTCGCGCCTTCCGCCGTCCTATACTAACGATCGTGAACCGCGAAACGATCGCTCGACTGGGTCCGCCCAGCCTGGCCGCCGCCACCGCCATCGTCGCCGCGGGCTTCTTCGGCAGCCGGCTTTTGGGCGTGGTGCGCAGCGTCGTCATCGCCGATACGTTCGGCACCAGTCCGGAGCTGAGCGCCTACCTGGTCGCCTTTCGACTTCCGGACCTGATCTTCCAGCTTCTGGCCGGCGCTACGCTGGGCAGCGCCTTCATCCCCACCTTCGCCCGGCTCTTCACGAAGCAGAGCGAAGAGGCGGCCTGGCGGCTGGCCAGCTCGGTGATGCACCTGATCGCGATGGCGACCATCGCCTTTGCCGTGCTGGGCTTCCTGCTGGCGCCGGTCTTGGTGCCGTTGATCGCGCCAGGCCTGGGCGAAGAGACCGGCCAGCAAGAAGAGCTGCGTTCGCTTGCGGTCGATCTCACGCGACTGATGATGCTTTCGCCGATCCTCTTCGCCGTGAGCGGCACGTTCATGGCCATCCTCAACGCTCGCCATCACTTCCTCTTCCCCGCGATCGCACCCATCGTCTACAACCTGTCGATCATCGCGGGCGCGTTCTTCTTCGACGACGTACATGCGTTGGCGGCGGCCGTCGTGATCGGCGCGGCGCTCCACCTGGCGGTGCAGCTACCCGCGTTGGTGGCGGTGGGGATGCGCTACCAACCGATCGCCCGTTGGCGGGACGCCTCGGTGCGCGAAGTCGGGCGGCTCATGGCGCCTCGAGTGCTGGGGCTGGCCGCCTTACAGTTCAATTTCCTGATCACGGTCTTCTTCGCCTCCAGGGTGAGCGATGCGGCGATCGCAGGGGTGAACTACGCCTACTTGCTGATGATGGCGCCACTGGGCGTCTTCGCCATGGCGATCTCGACCGCCGTCTTCCCCACGATGGCCGAGCAGGCAGCGGACGATCGCGGGCAACTGCGCCGAACGCTGGAGACGAGCCTGCGGATGATCCTCTTCCTGACGATCCCCTCCGCCGTGGGCTTGATGATCCTCTCGCAGCCGCTGGTCGTGGTCCTCTTTCAGCGCGGCGCCTTCGACGAGGCCTCGACCGATATCACGCAGGCGGCGCTGCTCTTCTACGCCATCGGGCTGTTCGCGCACGCCGCGATCGAGATCCTGAGCCGTGGCTTCTACGTCCTGAGCGATACCAGGACGCCGGTGGTCTTCGCGGTTGTCGCGGTCGTGGCGAACCTGATCCTGAGCGCCGTCCTCGTCGGGCCGCTCGAAGTGCGAGGGCTGGCGCTGGCGGTGTCGCTGTCAGCGATCTTGAATGCGGCGCTCCTCTTCTGGACGCTGCGCGCTCGCCTTGAGGGGTTCGATCTCGCAGCGCTGGGCCGCTCGGTTGGCCGCACGCTGCTGGCCTCGGTCGTCATGGCGGAGGTCGTGGGCTTCTACCTCCTTCTGCTGCACCAGGCCGGTCATCTCGATACCGGGCGTTGGCTGGACGCGTTCCTGGCGCTGGCCGGAGGCGGGCTGCTGGGCAGCTTCATATTCCTGGCCGCTTCGCGGGCGCTGCGCTCGGAGGAGGTAGAGACGCTGCTCCGTCGCGTGCCATGGCTGAGCCGGAGCGCGTAGGCGGAGACGCCGTTCGCATGCTCGTCGTGCCCCAGGAGTTCAAAGGCAGCCTGAACGCCCG
>JACZTE010000268.1 GCA_022573935.1 Chloroflexota bacterium | reverse complement strand
GGAGCGGCGCCCGGGGGATACCGCCGGCCGGGGCTTGGCGCTGGGCTGGCACGGCGTCGCGGGCAACCTGGGCATCGCCGCGACGCCGGCGCTGGCGATCGGCGTCGCCGAGGTGTTCGACTGGCGTTGGGCCTACGTCGTGCTCGCGATCCTCGCCATGCTCGCCGCCATCTCGCTGCGGATGGTGCGACTCGATCCCGTCGCCGCCACGCCGTCGCAGCCAGACGCCACGCCCGTCGCCGAGAGCCCGCCCGTCGCGGAGGAGCCGAGCAGCTCGCCGCCGGAGTCTCGCCGGCTGAAGACCATGCGGCCGCTGCTGTTGGTCTACGCCGTCTTCATCCTCAACGGCTTCGTCTATCGAGGCAGCCTGACCTTCCTGCCGGTGCATCTGGAGGAGCGATTGAACGTCTCCTGGTTCGGGCTGGACGAGGTGTGGCTGGCCGGTTCGCTGACGACGCTGGCGCTGCTGGGAGGCGCGTTCGGGCAGATCTTCGGCGGCGTCCTCTCGGAGCGCTTCCGCCTGGAGCGGCTGGCGGTGCCCCTCACCCTGAGCATGCTGCCGTTCCTGCTCCTGATGGGAACGACCACCGGGCTGCCGCTGGTGCTCTTCTCGGGGCTGTTCATCTTCGCCAACTTCAGCGGACAGCCGATCTACACTGGCCTCATCGCCGACTACTCGCCGCAGCGGGCGCTGGGCCGCAGCTATGGCATCTCCTTCTTCGCCGCCTTCGGCATCGGATCTATTGCGGCGACGATAGCCGGCTTCTTCGCCGAACGCTGGGGGACGGACTCGGTGTTCCTCGTGCTGGCCGGGCTCGTGGTGGTGACGCTGGCGTTGGCGGTGGCGATCTGGCGGCTGGGCGAACAGGCGGCTGCTGAGAGGCAGGCGTCGACAGGCTAGCGACTGCACCACTAACCTAACGACAGGCTGAAGGCCTGTCCTACTGAACGAAGCAAAGGAGCGAGTCATGCCGCACAAAATCATCGTCGAACGGAACACGCTGCGCTTCGCCGCGGCTCACTTCACGACCTTCGCCGGCCAGTGCGAGCCGCTGCACGGCCACAACTACGATGTCACCGTCGAAGTGGAGGGCGAGCTGACGGAGGACTCGTGGGTGGTCGACTTCTCAGAGCTGAAGTCGATGACCCGCGCGCTCTGCCAGGAGCTGGACCACAAGTTCATCCTGCAGCGCGAGAGCCGCGCGCTCCAGATCGACGAGGGGAAGAGCAACTGGAAGGTGCGGTTTCAGGAGCGCGGCTGGGTCTTCCCGAAGTCGGACGTGGTGTCGCTGCCGATCGACAACAGCACGGCGGAGCGGCTGGCCGAATGGTTCGCCGGCCGCCTGCGCGAGGAGCTGGCGTCGCGCGGCGCGACGAACGTCACCTCCATCGCCGTCGGCGTCGAGGAGATGCCGGGGCAGTCGGGCTGGTGGCGAGACGCCGCCGGCGGGTGAAGCGGCCCGCGGGTCATGCTGAGCGTGGCCTGCGCCCCCACCTCCGTAGGACAGGCTTCAGCCTGTCGGGGCAACCGGATCCGGACAGACCTGAAGGTCTGTCCCTACGAGCCTGACTTTCTGATTGCACGAAGTCGCCATGCAATGCCGGCCGCCGCGATCGCAGCCATAATGAACCCAGCTATCAGCAAGCTAATCGGGTCTTCATACCCTTTCAGGGGAACCCCCATAAACGATTCTATGATGAAAAGGATTCCGCTTGCTAGGAAGAACAATAGAAACCTGACCAATGCGTCTACTCGCTGTCTAGAGGCAACCCACCACGCAAACAGCGAGAGGGCCACGAGGGGCGCAAATGAAATCAATATTTCGATGATCATAGCCTCTGGGCTCCGCGCTCCGCGCTCCTAAGCTTAGCAGGGCTTGGATGTATGATCGGGGAAACCACCGCTTCGCAACAGGCTACTAAGCCTCGTTCAAACTGACCCACTGCCCCGCCCTAGACCATAGTTGACGCGCTTCCCGATCTGTGGTATACATTAGTGTACTTGGTACACTAATTCGCTCATCGGAACGGAGGAGCCCATGGTTACCATATCCGCGCCCGACCGCATCGCCATCCTGCCAGGCATCGCCTGCGAGAGCGATAGCATCGAGACGGTGCCGCTCAGCGAGGAGCGATCGTTCGGCTTCTGGCAGCAGGACATCCCCCAGCAGTACGGCAGCCTGGGCGCCGAGGAGATCATCGAGCGCATCCGCGCCGCCCGCGAGCGGCTGGGCGAGCGCTGCATCGTCCTCGGCCACCACTACCAGCGCGAGGACATCATCCAGTTCGCCGATGTGAAGGGCGACTCCTTCAAGCTCGCCCTGTGGGCCGCCGAACACGACGAAGCGCAGTACATCGTCTTCTGCGGCGTCCACTTCATGGCCGAGGCGGCGGATATCCTGAGCGCCCCGCACCAGCAGGTGGTGCTGCCGAACATGGCCGCCGGCTGCTCGATGGCGGACATGG
>JACZTE010000011.1 GCA_022573935.1 Chloroflexota bacterium | reverse complement strand
CCACTGGTCCGAGTCCAGCAGGCTGGCGGGCGTCTCGGCCACGGTGACAGGGTCGCCTCGCAGCGCGAGCTCCCGCATCTCCTCGCTCGTCTTGCTCAGCGTCCAGCCGGTAAGGATCGCCTGCAGCTCATCGTTGTGCTCCAGTCGGCCCTCCTGCGTGGAGAAGCGATCCTCGTTCAGCTCGCTGAGCGGAGCGATCTTCTTCAGCCGATCCCATAAGGCAGGCGCGAAGGCGGTGACGTAAACCCAGCCGTCCGCGCAGGGGTAGACGCCATAGGTCGCCGAGACGCTGAGCCCGGCGCGGTTCGCCACCAGGCCGAGATTGAGCGCCGGGCTGCGATGCTCCAGGTTCGTGGCGACCACGTCCTGGATGGAGAGGTCGAGGTACTCGCCTTCGCCCGAGCCGTCTCGAAGCAGCAGGTTCGCTACTGTTCCGGCGAAGGCTGACAGTCCGGCCTGATATTCTGCCTGCGACCCGAAGTTCGAGAGTGGTGGTCTGCTCGGGTCGCCCGTAATCTTGAGCTGCCCGCCCAGCGCCAGGCAGACCAGGTTCGTCGCTGCATAGCGGCGGTACGGCCCGGTGTCGCCGAACGGCGTGACACGCGTCATCACCAGCGAGCGATGCTGTGCGTGGAGCGCGCTCCAGCTCAGCCCGAGCGGATCGAGCACGTCAGCGGAAGCGTCCGTGATGAAGATGTCCGCCGCGAGCAGGAGCGCTCGCAGCAGATCGGCCTGCGTCTCCAGTTCGAGCGTCACCGATCGCTTGCCGGCGTTCGCATGCAGGTGGGCCGCCGAGCTTTCGGGGTTCTCGGTCTGCCCTCGGAAGGGGCCTTCGCGCCGCAGCTGGTGTCCCTCCGGCGGCTCGACGAGGACGACCTCAGCGCCGGCGTCGGCGCAGAGCCGTCCGGCGAAGGCCGCAGCGGCGGCCTCGCTCAGCTCGACAACGCGGAGATCGGCGAGAGCCTTCATATGCATCGAGGGCTAGGGTCAGCAGGCGCTCGCACGGGAGCGCTGCGGCCCAGCCGGTGGTCATGGTAGTGTGCGCTCTCACCCGCTGTCAATCTGAAGGGGAGCAACGCGCAGTTCGACAGCTAGTTGACGCCGTTATGCGCCAGGTACTATGCTGGGTTGCGCTGACAAGAATGAGGAGGAAGCAATGACGACTACTGCGGAACGACCGAAATACACGCTGGAGAAGCCCCTGGACGAGACGGTCCTTTACGAGAAGCTGTCGCCGGAGATCGTGGCGATCACGCTGAACCGGCCGGAGAAGCACAACGCCATCTTCCCGCCCGATATGTTCAACGAGATCACCCGCAAGATCGGCATGGCGGTGGATGACGACGACATCAAGGTGATCATCCTCAGGGGGAACGGGAAGTCGTTCTGCTCGGGCGATGACCTCAACCTGGCGCCGTACGACACGTATGGCGGCGCGCCCGGCACCAAGCCATCGCAGCGCGTACGCGTGAAGGCGATGTACACCTGGCTCAACGGCATGTATCGGGCGCTTCTGTACTGCCCCAAGACCATCATCTGCCAGGCGCACGGCTGGACGATCGGCGTCGGCCTCGCCATCCTGATGTGCTGCGACATGGCGATCGCGTCCGAGAGCGCCGTGTTCAGCCAGCGGCAGCAGCGGACAGGCTTCGGTGGCCTCTCGATGGGCTGGCAGTACATCCAACTCTTCACGATCGGCTACAAGAGGATGCGGGAGTGGCAGCTCACGGGCCGCACGATCGACGCCCAGCAGGCCAAGGAATGGAGTGTGATCAACCAGATCGTTCCGGACGACAAGCTGGAAGAGGAGACGATGCGCTACGCGAAGGCCGTCGCGCTCAACCCGGCGGACAGCCTGATGATCGCGAAGACGCACCTGCACATGATGTTCGACCTGATGGGCATGAACGGGCAGTACACCGCCGGCGCTCTGGCCTACCCGCTCTTCACCAACCTGAAGTGGGAGGACGAGGAGTTCAACTTCCTCAAGAGGCGCGGCGAAGTGGGCACGACGGCCGCCTTCGCCGAGCGAGAGGCGCGTTGGGCGGAGCTGGGCTTCTAGGCGGCGGCGTTCCGCCCCATCCCTGAGTGACGTTCTGTCAGCGTCTGCCGGAAGGGCGTCGGTTCGGAGAGAAGGTCCATCATGAGCGGGCCGCTAGCGGGTATCCGCGCGCTGAACTGGTGCCAGTTCACCCCCTCCAGCGCAGGCTACATCCTCGGCGATCTCGGCGCCGACGTGATCAAGGTGGAGCACCCGGTGCAGGGCGATGCCTACCGGGGCATGGGCCAGATGTACGGCGACGCGATGTCTATGGCCGGCGGCCGCCACGCCGGCTTCGAGGCCGTCAACCGAAACCAGCGGAGCATCACCCTCGACCTCAAGCAAGAGAAGGGCCGGGCGATCTTCTACGAGCTCGTGGAGCGCTCCGACATCTTCTTCACGAACTACACCGAACGCATCGCGAAGAAGCTGGGCGCCGACTACGACACGCTGTCGAAGAAGAACCCGCTGCTCATCTACGCCTCCTCCAGCACCTACGGCCCGCGTGGGCCCTGGGCGGAGCGAAGGGGCTTCGACCAGACGGCGCAGGCTCGCAGCGGGCTGATGTTCGCGATGGGTGAGCGCGACTTCCCGGAGCCGGTACAGACGGTCTCCGGCATCGCCGATCAGATGGGCGCTACGATACTCGTGCAGGGCATCTTGGCGGCGCTGGTGGCCCGGGAGCGGCAGGGGATAGGCCAGAAGATCGAGACGTCGCTGCTGGGCAGCATGGTGCATCTGCAGGCGCTGGGCGTGAGCGTCACGAGCTTCCGTGGCAAGTCGTGGGCGCGGCACAGCCGTACCAGAGCGAGGAATCCGCTCACCAACCACTACCGCTGCGCCGACGACAAGTGGCTGCTCTTCGCGGAGATCCAGGCGGACAGATTCTGGCCGCAGTTCTGCCAGGCGCTCGGGCTGCAGGAGCTCGAGGACGATCCGCGATTCGCCACCGCGATGGGCGGCAGGCGCGAACACGCGACAGAGCTGGTCGAGATCCTCGACCGGACGCTCGCTACCAAAAGTCGCGACGAGTGGGTGCGCGTCTTCGAGGAGCAACAGGTGCCCTTCGCCTACTCTCCGGTGCAGGACTACTACGAGCTGCTGGACGATCCCCAGGTGCTGGACAACGAGTACGTCGTCAATTTCGACCACCCCGCCGCCGGAACGATCAAGGTCATGGGCCACCCGGTGCGGTTCAGCGAGACGCCCGCCCGCGTCGTGCGCGAGGCGCCCGAGTTCGGCCAGCATACGGAGGAGATCCTGCAGGAGCTTGGCGGGCATAGCTGGGAGGAGATAGCCGCCCTCCGCGAAGAAGGCGTGGTCTGACGCTAGCGGAACGTTCGCACGTTCGCACGTTCGCACGTTCGCACGTTCGATTGACCAACGGAACTGCCCGCAGTACGCTGGACTGCGCTAGTAGCTCTGGGAGCTGATGCAGGGCGCTAAATGAGTCGCTAAGTACGCTGTAGCAAGGGGGAACCGGGCATGAGCTGGTCGAAGTGGGAACGAGTCCAGGGCGAGGGTCTCGACTTCGCCGAGATCATCTACGAGAAGCATGTGCACGAGGAGACGGGCGGCGGCGTCGCGCGCGTCTCGATCAACCGCCCCGAAAAGTACAACGCCGTCACCAACGCCACGGTGGACGAGATGTTCCGCGCGTTCTACGATGCGAACCACGACCCAGCGGTCGGCGTGATCGTGCTCGCCGGCGTCGGCAAGCACTTCGGCACCGGCGGCGATGTCGAGTGGGAGCGCTGGGGACTGCGCGAGGCGTTCTACTTCCGCTACCCGCAGAACCGGATCATCCGCACGTCGCGCAAGCCGATCATCGCCGCCGTCCAGGGCTACTGCATCGGCGGCTCCAACCACCTCGCCTACTGCTGCGACTTCACCATCGCCGCCGACAACGCGATCTTCGCCCAGGCCGGCCCGAAGGTCTCCAGCCCGGCGGACGGCTTCTTCGTCCCCTATCTGACCAGCGTCGTCGGGGCGAAGAAGGCGCGCGAGATGTGGATGCTCTGCCGCCGCTACACCGCTGATGAGGCCGAGCGCATGGGGCTCGTCAACACCGTCGTGCCGTTGGAGCGCCTCGGCGACGAGGTCGATTCGTGGTGTGAGGAGATGCTCCGCCTCAGTCCGGGCTGCCTCGAGATCCTGAAGGCCACCTTCGATCAGGGGATGGACGGCTTCGCCGAGATGGGCGTCATCTCCGGCACGCTCTACCCCGATTGGTTCGACTCGCCGGAGGGCAAGGAAGGGGCGGCCGCCTTCACCGAGAAGCGGCCCCCGCGGTTCTGGGAGCTGCGCGCCAAGGAGGCCGAGCGACGCCTCGAGCGCTTGCAGGAGTCAGAGAGCGAAGGGCAGTAGCCGCCTCAGCTACCCAGCTCCTCCAATCGCCGTTCCGCCTCGCTTACCGCGAAGTAGAATGCGCCGCGGGCCATGAGCGACTGCTCGCCTGCTGCGCGCGCCGCGAAGAGATCTCGCCAGAGCTGCCACGCCTCCGCGTTCGCCGGTTCGCCCTTGCGCACGAAGTCCACGAGGTGGCAGGCGAGCTGCAGGTCGCCCTCGTCGCGCAGCCTGCGGGCGCGGGCCAGGATCGGCTCCGAGCCGGCAGCGGCGACGAGCGCCTCCGCGACGTCCGAGGAGTGCGCGGGCAGGATGTTCGCCGGATCGCCGTCGTACCAGCCGCCGTATAGCCGATAGACGTTACGCGCGATGAATTCAGGGTGGTCGTAGATTGGGCGGAGCCACGGCTTGTCCGACGGCGGCAGCTCGATCTGGCGGATGATGTCCTCCAGCCACTTGCCCTCGTTCATCCCGGCGACGACCTGGTCGTCGATGGACAGCAGAAAGGCGGCGGTGGAGAGGAGGGCGTCCTGGATCACCTCCTCGCCGGACATGGCGGGGCCGTGGCCGGGCAGGAGGTGCTGCGGGCGCAGCGCCGCCATCTGCTCGAAGGCGTGAGCCCACTCTCGCGCGTACCGCTGGACCTTGTACGGGTTGCCGGCGTTGGGCGCGGACCAGACGAACGTGTCGCCTGTGCAGAGGACCCGCCGCCCCGGGCACCACACCCACGTCTCGTCGTCCGTCTCGCCCCGCGAGTGAAACAGATCGAAGCGCTCGCCGCCGACGGTGATCGCGAGCGCGTCATCGTAGATCGTGTCGGGATACGTCCAGGACACGGTCGACCAGGCGCGCACTTCTTCGGGCAGATCGAACTGCACCCGGTTGATGAAGTTGTTCTGATCGGCCAGGCGCTTGTAGCGGTCGAAGCGACGAGCGATGTCGCGGTGGCCGATGATGCGCGGGCGCTGGTGGCCTAAGCGTTCGGCATCGGCGAGGAAGGTCTCCGCGCCCGTGACGTGGTCGATGTGCCCGTGGGTGTAGACGATCGTCTCCACCGGCGCTTGGCTGTAGTTCTTTCGCAGGTCCTCGACGGTGCGGGGGGCGTACCACTGCGGCGTCGTATCGACGAAGAGGATCTGGCCGTCGCAGAGGAAGGCGGTGCAGTTCCCCTGCCTGGGGAAGAAGACCACCCCCTCAGTTATCGTCTCGGATGGGCCGCGGTAGAAGAATGCCGCTTCCTCAGGGGCCATCCCCTTGGCAGACTCATAGTCGAGCGGCTTCTGCTGCTGTCCTTGCTTCTCTTCTACCATCTGCGCCTCCATTTGAATGAGAATCCTGTAGGTCGCGGCCAGTATAGCGAACCGCCGGTCTGTGGCCGACATGCGGCTTAGCGCATCGTACGTACATATCGCTGCGGCTGCTGGTATAAAAGGATTGCCGTTGGCGGTACAGCAGGAAGGCGGCACGGCGGTTCATGGATCGACTGTCTTAGGAGCTGTGCCCCGAGGTGTCCGATATGAAACGTTGGGACATAGAGGCCGATGTCGTTGTGGTCGGCTCCGGAGGGGCTGGCCTGACGGCTGCCATCCTGGCGCACGATCACGGCGCCCGCGTCGTCATCCTGGAGCGCTCGGACAAGGTGGGCGGGACGACAGCGGTCTCTGGCGGCGCCCTATGGATACCCTTGAACCACCAGATGGCGGAGGCGGGTACGCCCGACTCGCGCGAGGAGGCGTTGGCGTACTGCAAGAGACTCGCCGACGGCAGGGCCCCCGACGAGCTAGTGGAAACGTTCGTGGACACGGGCCACCGGATGGTCCGATATCTGGAGGATCGCACGCCCGTTAAGCTCCACGCGTTGATGCTGCCCGACTACCAACCAGGGCTGGAGGGGGCTAGGCCCGGTGGCCGGAGCATCGAGCCAGAGCTCTTCAGCAAGAGGGAACTTGGGGAGTGGGGGAGCAGGCTGCGGCTGTCGCCTATCTACCTGCTTCCGCTCACCCTTCAGGAATTGCTGTTCGAGTATCAGGCTCACATTAGGCCTCAGAACCTGCCAGCAGATCTGATCGTCGGGCGAATGGAGCGGGACATGGTCGGTTGTGGGAGTGCGCTCATCGCCCGGTTGCTGAAGGCGTGCCTGAGCCGCGGCATTAGCGTGCTTCTCGAAACTCGGGCGCGGGAGCTGGTCGTAGAAGACGGTCGCGTGGCTGGGCTCCGGGCCGAGCGCGACGGCAAGGAGTACTTCGCGAAGGCTGTGGGCGGGGTAGTGCTGGCCTCGGGTGGATTCGAGTGGAGCGACCAGATGCAGGCCCAGTTCTTGCCCGGGCCGGTAGCCCATCCCAACAGCCCGCCATTCAACGAGGGCGACGCGCTGGTCATGGCCGCGGAAGTTGGCGCGGCCCTTGGGAATATGAGCGAGGCCTGGGGTTCGCCCGCGGCCGCGATACCAGGCGAGGAGTATGAGGGCAGGCAACTGAGCCGGCTGGTTGTTCCCGAGCGAGTGTGCCCGCACACGATCCTGGTCAACCGTCGCGGAGCGCGCTTCGTCAATGAAGGAGCCAGCTACAATGAGCTTGGCAAAGTGTTCAACGACTTCGATCCGAGTGTGGACGAGTACCGGAATCAACCTTGCTGGGCTGTCTTCGACCGCCAGTACCGCCGGCGGTATCCTGTCTTGACGGTTCTGCCAGGCGATCCCGACCCTGAGTGGTTGGCACGCGATGACACGCTTGACGGCCTCGCCGCGAGGGTGGGCATCGATCCAGACGGCCTATTGGCGACAATCGCCCGTTGGAACGCCTTTGTCCCGACGGGGAAAGATCCAGATTTCGAGCGGCATCGCTACCCGGTGGATTTCGACGCTCCGCATCCCAGCATGGGCAGTATTGAGAAAGCGCCGTTCTATGCGCTCCCAGTACACAAGGGCATGCTGGGCACCAAAGGCGGTCCGCGGACGAACACGAGAGGGCAGGTGCTGGATGTCCGAGGAGCGGTCGTCCAGGGCCTGTACGCGGCAGGCAACGCGATGGCGGGTGTATCTGGGCCTGGCTACGGTGGCGGAGGCGGGACGATTGGGTTGGCCATGACGTGGGGGTACATCTGCGGGATCGACGCTGCCTCGGCGTCGAAAACGCGCCGCGTCTAGCTGGGGCCGCGCTCGGCTGCCGCGGCGGTGCCGTCGTTGAGCAGTTCGCGTACCTCTTCCGGGCTGTAACCCAGCTCCGTCAGTATCTCCTCCGTGTGCTGTCCCAGAACGGGTGGACTAAGGCGTACCCCGCCCGGCGTGCGCTCGAGATGGATCGGCACGCCGGTGACGTCCAGGGCGCCTAGCGTCGCGTGCTGCGTGGTGACGATCATCTGGTTGTGGCGGATCTGCGGGTCGTTCACCACATCGGTCAGCTCGTTCATGGGCGCGGCCATCACGTCGGCCGCGGTGAGCTTCGCCAGTAGCTCGTCTTGAGGGAAGTCCTGAACCTGGCGGGCGATCTCCCGGTCGAGCTCGTCGTTGTGCTGCAGCCGGAGTTCGCTCGTGCGGAAATTGGGCTGATCGGCCCAGTCCGTGTCGAGCGCCCTGCAGAGGCTGCGAAAGAACTTGTCCGTGGGGCAGGTGATGCAGATGCTCTTGCCGTCGGCGCACGTGTAGACGCCGGACGGCGCGAAGTAGCTGCTGCGATTCCCGACCCTCGGCAACGACTGGCCCGTGAGGAAGAGGCCGCCGAGGCCGGTCGACTGCGCGTGAACGAGGGCATCGAGAAGCGAGACGTCGATCCGCTGTCCTAGGCCGCTCTTCGTCCGTTCATGAAGCGCGGCCAGCACGCCGGAAGCGACGAGCAGCGAGGTCATCACATCGACGAGCGGTACCGACACCCTCACCGCTGGCCGGCCCGGCTCGCCGTTCAGGGAGACCAGGCCGGCGAACCCCTGCGCCATGAAGTCGATCCCCGGCCTACCCGCATACGGCCCGTCCGGGCCGAACGCGGTCACGCCCACCCAGATCACGTCTGCGCGATGCTCGCGTACCTGTTCGTAGCCGAGCCCGAGACGCGACAGCGCGGGCTCGCGAATGTTGGTCACCACAGCATCGGCCGTCGCTGCGAGGCGGCCGAAGACCGCGCGGCCGGCCGGTACCTCGAGATTTAGCACCATCCCGCGCTTGTTTCGGTTCAGGCCGACGAAGGGCGCGCGCTCGCCGCCGCGCTCCGGGCCCAGGTGGCGGCTGTCCTCGCCGCCGGGCGGCTCGATCTTGACGACGTCGGCGCCTAAGTCGCCCAGGAGCGTCGCGCCGTAGGGGCCGGCCAGGTAGGTAGAGACATCGAGGACGCGGATGTCCTCGAGCGGACCGGCTGCCGAGCTTGCTGACTGCTTGACCATCGCGTCGCCTGTTCTCTAGAGAATGACCCCTTGTGACTTTAGCTCCCCGACCTGATCCCACGAGTAGCCTAGCGTATCGACGAGGATCTCCTCAGTATGCTGCCCCAGCTCCGGGCCAAGGCTGCGGACGGAGGCCGGGGTCTTGCTGAGGCCGATGGGGAGACCGCGCACCGTGACGTCGCGCTGCACCTCCTCGCAGTACGTTTCGACGAAGTAGTCGTTCTCCCACGCCTGCGGGTCCTGCGCCAGGTCGGCCAGATTGTTGATCGGGCCAGCCACGATATCGAGCCGCTGCCAGCGCTCCATCCACTCCTCGGCCGTACGCTGCCGCAGCGCGCCATCGAGGAGCTCGATGAGCTCCGCGGCGTGCCGTTCGCGGCCGGCGGCGGTACTGAAGCGAGAGTCGGCCGCCAGCTCCGGGCCGTCGAGGCTCTCGCAGAGCCGTGACCAGTTCGCATCGTCGTTGGCCATGCAGAGGAAGAGCCACTTGTCCTTCGCCTGGTAGCGGTTCCAGAGCGGGTTTGGGGCGTCTTTGCGAGACTGCTGGCGAGAGAACTGTTCGCTCTCGGTGGCCAGGTAGGCTTGGAGCGTTGGGGCGGCCATGAAGAGCTGCGCCCCGTAGAGCGAGGCGTTGACCTGCTGGCCTTTCCCCGTCTGCTTCCTGTGGTATAGGGCGAGGAGGATGCCCAACGCGCACATCAGCCCGCCGATGGCGTCGCCCGATCCCATGCCCGCGTAGATAGGCGGCTGCCCCGGCTCTCCCAGGCGCGTCATGATACCGGTGAGCGCCTGGACGGTCATGTCGAACGACGGCTTGGTTACTTCGCCGTAGCGTCCGTAGCCGCTGGCGATCGCGTAGATCAGCCGCGGGTTGATCTCGCGCAGCTCCTCGTACGTGAGCTGCCACTGCGCCAGGTTGTCGTCGGCAACGTTGGCGAGGAAGACGTCGGACTCCCGCACTAGCCGGTGCAGGATCTCGCGGCCGGCAGGCTCCTTCAGGTCGACGGCCATGCTCTTCTTGTTCCGGTTGATGACCAGGAAGTACTGGTTCCAGTCGCCCACCGGCACGGCCTTGATCGTGCGCACGCCTCGGGCCAAGTCGCCGCCCTGCGGCCGCTCGATGTGGATCACCTCGGCGCCGAAGTCGGCCAGATGCTGAGCCGCGACGGGCCCCTGGAACCAGACCGTGAGGTCGATGACCCGGATGCCGTCCAGCGCGTTCGCCATCGCTCGTCCTAGCTTCCCATCGGCCGCTCAGGCGACAACGCCGTCGTCCTGAAGCTGCGCGATCTGATCCTCGGAGTAGCCGAGCAGATCGCTGAGGATCTCCGCCGAATGTTGGCCTAGACAGGGAGCAGCCCTATCGAGGCGGGCGGGACTTTCACTCATGAAGATCGGGAGGCCGAGCGTCTTGATCGAACCCAGGCTGGGGTGCTGCAGCTCAACGATATAGCGATTGCGGCGGGCCAGCTCGTCGTGTGCCGGGTACGAGTAGTCCTCGATCACGTCCGCGGACAGGTTCCGCTCGGTGATAGCGGCCCGCCAGTGATCGGCGTCGTGCTGGCGGAAGGCCTCCTCCAGCACCTGCATGAGCTCTAGCCGGTTGGCCTCGCAGCGCCGCTCGTGCGTGTCGAAGCGCGAGTCCTGCACGTCGAGACCGACCATCTCGGCGAACGATGGCCAATAGCGGTCGGTGTCTGGCATGGTGAGCGTCACCCAACGGCCGTCCTGGGTCATGTAGAGCGTGCCGCTCATCGGGTTGCCGGCGTCCAGACGCGACACAGGCTCCAGGAAGCGCTCGCCGCCGATCGCGAGGTACGCCTGGATGTCGAGGCTTGCGCCGTACATGTTGCCCGCGAACAGCGAGACGTCCACCTCTTGCCCCTCGCCGGTCTCCTGGCGATGACGCAGCGCGGCGAGGACGCCGAACGCCAGCATGACGGACGTATACATCTGTCCGGTGCCCGTGTATACCGGAGGCTGGCCGGGCTGCGGGAGGATCGGCATCATGCCCGTCCGCGCGGCCGCGAGCTCGTCGAGCGCCGGTGAGTCGCGGTCTGGGCCCTTGGGGCCGAGGCCGGACGCTCGAGCGTAGATGATGTCCGGCTTCAGGCGGGCGACGGTCTCGTAATCGAGGCCCTGCTCCCGAAGCTGAGCGGCCGGCCGGTCGACGACGAGCACGTCGGTTTGCCGGAGGAGTTCGTCGAGAATCTGGCGTCCGCGCGGCAGCTCCCAGTCGAGCGCCAGGCTCGTCTTGTTGCGGTTGGCCAGCTCATCGTGATAGTTCCACGAGCCGGGTGGATGCTCATTTCCGGTCTCGCGCTCGCCTGCCCGCTCGACTTTGATCGCGCGGGCGCCGAAGTCTCCCAGGAGGGCGACTCCCAGGGACGACCAGAACTCGCTGGTCATGTCCAGTACCACGAGTGCGTCGAGCGCCTTGCTCATGCCGGCCCTAGTCGATCAAGAAAGCTGGTGCGCGCTGGGCGACGACGCTCTACGCCGGCCATGTTCGGACGACGTCGAGAGTCTTGTCCACGAACTCCTTCTTATCTGGCAGCGGCCGGCCTAGCCACTCCGCGTAGAAGGTGTCTAGGTCGGGCAGGAACTCGAAGTCCGGCGGTGTGCCGCGGGGAACTGCTTCGACCTCGAGCTGGGTGCCGCAGCCGGGGCAGGAGTACTCGCGGATCTGCGTCCAAGCCGGGTCAGGCTGCTCGGAGCCGCGGTAGATCTCCTTGAAATCCTCCTCGGACTCGCGGACGTAGATCG
>JACZTE010000267.1 GCA_022573935.1 Chloroflexota bacterium | reverse complement strand
CCTCCGCCATGTTGAAGATCATCCTGTCGCGCAGGATGCCGGCGGGCGTGGCCAGGATGTCCAGCTTGCCGAAGCTGTCCAGCGCAATCTTGATGATCTTCTCGCCGGCTTCCATCGTGCCGACGGACTCATAGCAGGCGACAGCCTGGCCGCCGTTGGCCTTGATCTCCCCCACCACTTCGTCGGCCGGGCTCTGGTCCGAGCCGGCGCCGTCGACGCTGACGCCTGGGTCGTCGACAACGACGCTGGCCCCCGCCTCGGCCAGGGCGATAGCTACCCCCCTGCCGATGCCGCGGCCGGCGCCGGTTACGATCGCTACTTTACCTTCGAGCATTCCCATTGGTTCACATACCTCCTGCTTGTCTTCGCCCGGTTGTTTTCAAAGGACAGCCTTCAGTCCCGCATAACGCGTATGGTAAAGCCTCTCCCGCCTTTCAGCAACCCGCCGCGCCTGATTCGAACGAGCGCCCTTCGACAGGCTCGGGGCGCTAGCCCCGCGATGGCAGAGAGAGTACGGCGCTCCCGGGCGTCGTCACCTCGCCCGCTTCGTTCTCTACCCAGACGTCCAGGTCGACCAGGTTCTTCCCGTCCTGCTGGTACTTCTTCGTGACCTTGCCCTTTGCCGTGATCGTGCTGTTCACCGTATCCATCTTCCGGTAATCGATGGCGAGCTTGGTGATCCAGCCGTCGTCTCCCGCCCAGTCCGTGATGGCGTTGGCGATGTAGGCGAGCTTCAGGTTGCCCATGATGATCACGTCGGGCAGCTTGGCCACGTTCTTGGCGTAGTCCGCGTCCATGTGGATCGGCACCAGCTCCTCGTTCGCGCCGGCGAACCGGTTCAGCTCCATGTAGCCGACCTTCTGGCTGAACGGCGGGACTTCCTGCCCCTCCTCGACGTCTTCCCAAAAAAGCTGCTCTGCCATATCGTGCCTCCTACTGAACGTGCTCCGGGCCGTACATGCGCAGCAGCTTCTGTCGCGCCGTCAGGACCTTGGTGCCGTCCTGGTCGTAAAAGTCCGCCTGCAGCGTAACGATGAGCATGGCGCCGCCGTCGTCGCGAGGCTTCTCCTCCAGGTCTGCCAGCTTAGGGTGCGCCGTCAGCACGTCGCCCGCTCGGATAGGCTCGAACAGCTCGTACTCGTTGCCGCCGTTGAGGCCCACGCGGTACTTGCCCATGGTGGGGTTCACCTTCTCCAGCACTTCGCCCAGCCAGCTGAAGCTGGAGCCGAAGGTAGGCGCGGCGATGATCGAGCCATACTTGGAGCCGCCTGCGTACTCCTCGTCATAGTAGAGCGGGTTGGGCTGTTCGGGCGCTTTGATCGCCCGGGCGAACTTCTTCAGGGCGCTCTTGTCGACCTCGATGGTGACTGGGGACTGTTCGACGCCGATCAAGGCGCGGGCGGCATCGGTGATGACCTTGGACATAGGCTCCTCTCCGAACGGCTAGACAGGTGCGAACAGCGGCAGGGAGATATCGTTCTCCTGGTCATCCCAGGTCACCCCTACTCGCTGCCCGATCGTGATCTCGTCGCCGACGATAGTCGAGAGCATGCGAAACCCCTCGTCCAGATCGATCCAGGCGATGATGTACGGGGCGCGCTCGCGGAACGCCGGGTGCCCGATCTGGCGGATGACGGTGTAGGTGTAGACCGAGCCCTCTCCCTGCGAGGTCTTCCAACTCAGGTTGAGGCCCATGCAGTGCGGACAGTGGCGGCGCGGATAGAAGACGATCTTGTTGCAATCGTCGCATACCTGGTAGCGAAGCTCGTGGTTCTTCGTCGCCTCCCAGAACGGCTGGGTATCGGGCTCCAGTAGCGTGGGCAGCGGCCGTCGCGGCTTCTCTGCCATGCTAGTCGGCTCCCAGCACGATCGTGCCGGCGCTGTGCCGGCCACCCAGCCTGCCGCCGAGCCCGCTCGCCACGGCCAGCCGCGCGCCTTCGACCTGCGAGGTCGACTGCCCGCGTAGCTGGCGCGTCGACTCGATCAGCAGGAAGAGCCCGCGCATGCCGGGGTGATTCGACGAGAGGCCACCGCCGTCGGTGTTCAGGGCCGGGCGAGACGTGTCATCGAAGCGGAGCCTGCCGCCCTGGACGAACGAGCCCCCCTCGCCTTTCTTGCAGAAGCCCAAGTCCTCGATGACGGTCAGCGCCGTGATGGTGAACGAGTCGTAGAGCATCGCGATGTCGATCGCGCTGGGATCCACTCCCGCCTCGCCGAACGCCTGCGGGCCGGACTGGGCCGCGGCGCTGACGGTGATCTTCCCGTCGTTCTCGGGATGCTTGAGCGCCTCGCCGGTACCGAGGATCCAGGCCGGCTTCTGGCGGCAGTCGCGCGCCACCTCGGCGGAAGCGATCACCAATGCGCCGCCGCCGTCCGAGATCATGCAGCACTCTAGCTTGTGGAGCGGGTCGGCGATGAGGCGCGACCCGACGACCTCCTCGATGGTGAGCTCCGCGGTGCTCTTGAAGCCGAGGTCATTCATCCCC
>JACZTE010000010.1 GCA_022573935.1 Chloroflexota bacterium | reverse complement strand
GCCGCCTACCATAAGGGCTGGAAAGCGGTCACCGAGCACCCGATCTTCGATCCGAAGCCACCGTTCGACGAAGATCGCTGGGAGCTATACCACGTCGAAGACGACCTCTCGGAATGTCACGACCTCGCCGAACAGCACCCCGAGAAGCTGCGCGAACTGATAGAGCGATGGTGGATCGAGGCGGCGAAGTACCAGGTCTTGCCTCTCGACAACAGCCCCTTCGGCGCGCTCTTCGGCGAACGGCCCACGCAGCAGCCGGCGCGGGTGCGCTACGTCTACTATCCGGATGGCGGCCCGGTGCCGGAAGCGGCCGCTGTGAATCTGCGGAACCGTTCGCACACGATTACGGCGGAGGTGGAGATCCCCGAAGCTGGCGCCGAGGGCGTGCTGCTGGCGCAGGGGTCGGGCCTGTGCGGCTACGTGCTCTTCGTGCGCGATGGCCGCCTCCACTACGTCCACAACTTCTCCGGTCTGAAGCAGTATCGAGTTTCGTCCGATGTGGAGGTGCCGGCGGGCGCCCACACGCTGGCGTTTCGGTTCGATAAGAAGGGCGAGCACAAGGGTACTGGGACGCTCTTCATCGACGGCGACGCAGCCGGCGAGGTCGACATCCCTCGCTTCACGCCCACCCGGTTCTCCCTCACCGGCGATGGCCTTAGCTGCGGCTACGCCTCGGGTCTGTCCATCTCTGGCGACTACCGGGCGCCCTTCCGCTTCACCGGCCGGCTTCGACGGGTGGTCGTCGATGTTGAGGGCAAGCCCTTCAGCGACCCCAAGGACGAGGCGGAGATGGCTATTCGCTCCCAGTAAGCCGAGGCCAGTACGCTGCTTTGCCCAAGGCGTGCGCCTTGCTACAATTCCGCCAATCTGGACCATGCTAGCTCTCAAGGAGGAGTGCCATGCGGATCATTGGATTGCTACTCGCCGGAATGCTCTTCATCGCCTTGATCGCGGCCTGCACCAGCGACGACGGGGCCAACGGCGACGGTTCGACCGACGCGACACCGACCACGGAGTCGGATGATGCGATGCCGACGTCCGAGTCGACGGATGAGGCGACGGCGACGCCGGAGGTCTTCTCTCTGCCCGATACGCCGATCAGCGCGTCGCTGACTACCACGTACGGGCCGTCCGAAGCGCTGCCGGTGGCGGCGGGCAGCGTCGAGGCGCGCTGGTACCAGTCCGGCGGGATGTACGTGGTCCACTACGCAGGACTTTCTTTGGACGAAACCGGGCCGATTTGCCCGGGTAACTCCATCTCGACGGACAGCGGTTTCCTCCACATCAGCAATCAGGCGACCGGCCCGGGCGCCTGCACCGGGGCGACAACGGTGGTGCTGGTACCTGCCGGCGTCCAACTCTGTGGTGCCGAAGTACTCTACCTCACCATCATCCCCGTGGACGTCGAGGGCACGCTCTACGGTTCGCTCGAGCGCTACTTGGCAGACGGCACAATTGCCGGTCTTACCAGTACGGTCACGGCGGATGCCGCCGCCGCGCCGGAAGTCGACCTCAGTTCGTGCTTGTCGCCACAGGGCTAGCTGCGTAGCCAGCCGTTCCTCGCCCTCCGCGCCGAAATCGGCGCGCGGACGCTGGCGCGACGCCGTGTCGAGCACTGCCTGCGCTCGGATGGTCGCAGCGTCTGCCCGACGTACATTCGTTCGTATTAGCGTGTATCCGTCCTGGCAGGCGGTTGACTCTAAGGTCTTAACAGGCAAGAATTGATAGAGCGGATAGCTGCGCCTTCGGCGTGGCCAGTGGAATATCGGATGTTCCGCTGTCCGCATACGTAAAGGGAGGGAGACCATGAAAAAGAACTGGCTATTGATAGCGGTAGGCCTGATTGTCGTTGTGCTCGCGGTCGTCGCCATCGCCTGTGGCGATGACGACAACGGCGATGGTAATGGCGACGGCAACGGCATCGAAACCCCTAGCGACGGCAACGGAACGGGCAATACCCATGAGCAGACCCTGGCCGACGTCCTAGCCAGGGGCAGGCTGAACTGTGGCGTGAACGACGGGGTGCCCGGCTTCGGGTTCCTCGAAGCAGACGGCACGAGCTCCGGATTCGACGTCGACTTCTGCCGGGCGTTGGCCGCGGCGATCTTCGGTGACGACAGTCTCGTTGACTACATCATTCTGACGGCAGCGGCGAGATTCGAGGCCTTAGCAGGCGGAGAGATCGACGTGCTGATCCGCAACACGACCTGGACGCTGAGCCGCGATGCCGAGCTGAACGCATCGTTTGCGACGACCACCTTCTACGACGGCCAGGGAATGATGGTGCGGGTAGCGGATGGCTTCGACTCGATCGACGACATGGAAGGCACGACGATCTGCTCACTCCAGGGCACGACGACAGAGCTAAACCTGGCAGATCGCTTCGAAGCGGGTGGCCTGTCCTATGAGGGGTTGACCTACGAAGACAACGGGCCCCTAGAGGCGGCGTTTACCGCTGAAGCCTGTCAGGGTTGGACCTCGGACCAGTCGCAGCTGGCGGCACGGCGGTCCGCCTATCCGGAAGCTGATGGAGGCCCGGAATCCCTGCTGATCTTCCCGGAGGTCTTCTCCAAGGAGCCCCTGGGCCCGGTGACCCGGGATGACGACAGCCAGTGGTTCGACATCGTGAACTGGGTGGTCATCGGCATGATTACCGCGGACGAGAAGGGCATCACCAGCGAAAACCTCGCTGACTTCGTCGCGAACCCCGGTGACGCTGAAACATCCCGTCTGCTGGGTTTGCCTATCGAGGGCACGGTTTTCGACTCGACCCTCGGCATCGCCCCCGACTTCATGCAGAATGTGATCCGCCTGGTTGGTAACTACGGTGAGGTCTACGAGAGAAACATCGAGCCGATAGGCATACCGCGGGCAGGGTCGCTGAACGCGTCGTGGCTGGACGGTGGCCTGATCTACGCGCCGCCTTGGCGCTAAGCATGGAACCACTGAAGCGGCCCAGCCCATCTCGGGCTGGGCCGCTTTCTTCTCTCAGGCAGTGAGGTGGCCGTCACAACCATCGGCGCTGGCCTGAGCCTCTGGCGAAACGTCCGTGTCCAGCGCTTCGTCGTGCAGGCCGTCTTCGCAGCAGCGTTGGCGGCTTTCGGCTACTACATGGTCACGCAGGCTCGCGAGCTGGATTTGGGCTTCGATTTCCTCAACGGCCGCGCCGGTTTTAACATCAGCAACCAGGTCTGGACGAACTACGACAGCAATGATCTCCGCCGCGAACTCTACATGGCAGGCATCGTCAACACCATCCGCATCGCCGGGGTGGGGATCGCTTTAGCCACCTTGCTGGGGCTGGTGGCGGGCGTGGCACGTCTATCCGGAAACTGGCTGCTGTCACGGCTGGCCCTGGTCTATGTGGAGACCGCCCGCAACATCCCGCTGCTGGTCCAGATCGTCTTCTGGTACATCGCCGTCCTGCTCCAGTTGCCAAGACTTGCCGACAGCATGACCGCCTTCGATATGGCCTTCCTCTCCGTCCGGGGGTTGGCCCTGCCTTGGGTGCAGACCGAGAATGGGTTCGGACTCTGGCTCATCTTCCTAACCGTCGCAGCCGTTGCCGCGGTAGCCGTGCGCCAATGGCGCGGGAAGCGGGAGGAGCGGACGGGCCAGCCGTCCTACCCAAACTGGGTCGCGCTGGGCACGTTCGTGGCCATCGCGCTGGTAGGATTCGCCATCGCTGGGGGGCCGCTGAGCCCGGACCGTCCCGAGATAGGAGAGCGAGGGTTCCGCTACGACGGCGGCCTCTTTATATCGGCCGAGTTCACAGCTCTTCTCCTCGCGCTGGTCACCTACACGGGAGCGTTCATCGCGGAGATCGTGCGAGGCAGCATCCAGGCCGTGCCCAAGGGCCAGACCGAGGCTTCGGCCGCCCTAGGACTGAATCCCTTTCAGCGGCTCAATCTGGTGATCTTGCCACAGGCCTTGCGGATCATGATCCCGCCCCTGACCAGCCAGTACCTCAACCTGACGAAGAACTCGAGCTTGGCCGTGGCCATCGCGTTCCCCGAGCTGGTGGGCGTGAGCCGCACGATCATGAATAACACCGGCCAGACGATCCCGATGTTCGTCATCGTCATGGCCACCTATCTACTCATGAGTCTGATCATCTCTCTGGTCATGAACACACTGCATCGTCGTACAACGCTGGTGGAACACTAATATGGCCACCATTGTCCGAACGTCTCCAACACCGATCTCACGCCGGGCGCGCCGCTGGGCTAAAGACAACCTGTTCGGGAGCGTCGGGAACACGCTGCTTACGGTGGTCACATCGGCGATCTTGGGCTTTGTCCTCTACCAGATCCTGCGCTTCGTCTTCATCACGGCGGAGTGGGAGGTGATCGAGACGAACCGGCGGTTGTTGTTCATCGGCCGCTTCCCAGTCGGCGAGGAGTGGCGGTTCTGGCCGACGATCTTCGTCGCCAGCGCACTGGCAGGGCTGACCTGGGGGCTGTGGAGCAGGCTGGAGTGGCAGGCGGCGATGATCTTGGCGGTCGCGCTCGTTCCTGTCTTCGCCTTCTTCGCCCACGGCGAACTCGCCCTCCTCACCGCGGCGGCTGTGGCGCTGGCGGTCCTGGGCTACGGCCTGGCGCAGCTTTGGCTGGCAGGAAGCGGCTACTCGGCCGCAGCCCGACAGTTGGTCATGGTGGGCTGGGTGATGACCTTCCCGTTGACCATCTTCATGCTCCTCGCCTTTGACGGCGTCGATCCCTCACTCTGGGGAGGCTTCTATCTGAACATCCTGCTGGCCGTGGTGGGGATCGTCGTCTCGTTCCCGCTGGGCGTGCTCCTCGCATTGGGGCGCACCAGCTCCTATCCTGTCCTCCGGCTCGCCAGCACCGCCTATATCGAGCTGATCAGAGGCGTCCCGCTCATCACCATCCTGTTGATGACCTGGCTGGTCCTCCCGATTTTTCTGCCCTCTATCGCGGTACCCGTGCTGGCGCCGGAAGGTCTGGACGACATGGAGCTGACGTACAGAGTCATGGTCGCGCTGGTGCTGTTCTCGGCCGCCTACGTGGCGGAGGCGGTGCGGGGCGGCCTGCAGGCGGTGCCCCGCGGCCAGATCGAGGCGGCGCAGGCGCTGGGAATGGGCACGTTTTCGATCCTCGCGTTCATCATCCTGCCGCAGGCGCTGCGAGCGGTGATCCCGGCTCTGGTGGGACAGTTCATCAGCCTGTTCAAGGACACTTCGCTCATATTCATCGTCGGGTCTACGGACCTGCTGAAAGCCGGCCGGGCCATCGCCCAGGGCCAGATCGAGTTCTCGGGCCAGGAGAAGGAAGTGCTTCTATTCGTCGCTCTGGTATTCTGGGTGGTGGCCTTCTCGATGTCACGGCTGAGCCAGCGGCTGGAACGCACGCTGGGCGTCGGCGAGCGTTAGGTGAGACGATGGTAGACGAAGCTGATCGACCAGGGCATCACGTCGGCACGAAGGAGATGATCTCCTGCACGGGGATCAAGAAGAGCTTCGGCGACTTCGTGGCGTTGCACGGGATCACCACCTCCGTGATGGAGGGCGAGGTGGTCGTCATCTTCGGCCCCTCCGGCTCCGGCAAGTCGACCTTCATCCGCACGCTGAACCGGCTGGAGGAGCACGACGAAGGCAAGATCGTCATCGACGGCGTGGAGCTGAACAACGATCTCCGCAACCTCGATAAGATCCGCTCGGAGGTCGGCATGGTGTTCCAGCAGTTCAACCTGTTCCCCCACCTGACGGTACGAAGGAACATTACGCTGGCCCCAATGCGCGTACGCAGGATGCCAAAGGCCGAAGCGGATCGGCTGGCAGAGCGGTTGCTGGAGCGCGTGGGCATGCCGGAACAGATCGATAAGTATCCGGCGCAGCTATCGGGCGGGCAGCAGCAGCGAGTGGCTATCGCCCGGGCGCTGGCGATGGAGCCCAAGATCATGCTCTTCGACGAGCCGACCTCCGCTCTCGATCCGGAGATGATCAAAGAGGTTCTGGACGTGATGCGGGAGTTGGCGCAGTCCGGCATGACGATGATCGTGATCACCCACGAGATGGGCTTCGCGCGCGAAGTGGCGGACCGGTTCCTGTTCTTTGACGAGGGCCGTATCGTCGAGGAAGGAACACCGGAGCACTTCTTCGAGAATCCCCGAGAAGAACGGACGAAACTGTTCCTCTCCCAGATTCTGTAAACGGCGCTTCGTATCATTCGTAGAGGGGCGATTTTGCTATCGAGCCAGCGCCGTTTCTACGCTTGACTCAGAACACGAGCGTGCGTAAGCTAATTAACAGATTAGACAGTAGTACTGGCAGAAAGTCAGCTTGGAAGGAGACAGGCGATGACTCAATTATTAGGTCGCTTCAAGTGGTTGCTTATTGTGGCGGGAATGATGGCTGCGCTGCTCTTCGCCGCGTGCGGCGACGATAACGGCAACGGCGGCGACCCGACCGAGCCGTCGGGTGATGGCGCACCCACCTTCGGCGAGTGGGGCGGCAGGATCATCGGGCCCGACGAGTCGATTCTGGTCGGGCTCCTCCAGGTGTTCTCTGGCGAGAACGCCGACCTGGGAGAGGGCATCGGCGACGCCTCGATCTTGGCCTGGTTGGATGCCGACGGCGATCCTATCGTGATCCTGGGCCATCCAATTGAGGCGCTGAAGGCCGATGATCTGTGTTCCGGAGATGGAGGCGCGACGGCGACCGAGATCCTCTTAGCCGAGTCGAACGTCGTCGTGGTCAAGGGGTCCATCTGTAGCGGCGTCAACGTCGTCGTTCAGACACGCTACGAGGAGGAGAACATCACCCAGGTGTCCGGTGCTTCCACGGCGCCGGAGGTTACCAACCCGGCGGGTCGCGAGCCGTTCCAGACCTTCGTTCGCACCACGGTGCACGATGGCGTTCAGGGAGACCGGCAAGGTAAGTTCGCGTACCAGTTCCTCGAGGCGAGGACGGCCTACATCGTGCACGACTCCGACGCTTACGGTTCCGGCCTGGCCGGGGAGTCTCAGAAGAGCTTTGAGGCGCAGGGCGGCGAAGTTCTGGGCGTGGAGAGCTGGGAAAAGCAGACCAGAGAGTTTAGCTCGCTGGTCACCAACATCATCTCGGCCGACCCGGACGTCGTCATCGTTGAAGGATTCGCCGCTGAGGCGGGAGCGTTCTACCGGCAGCTCCGCGAAAATGGCTACGGAGGCCTGTTCCTGGGAGGCGAGGCCTTCAAGACCAGCGAGTTTCTCACGCTAGCCGGAGATGACGTAGATGGCGTCTACCACACGGCACCGAGGCCGGTGGATGATACGCCGGAACTGATAGCGTTCCAGGAGCGATTCTTGGACTTCAACGGCAACGACTGGGAGTACGTGCCGTTTACCGCTCAGTCCTTTGACGCGGGCATGGTCATCTTACGGGCGATTCAGGCCGTAGCGGTGGACTTTGAGGGCTCGCTCTACATCGATTTGCTTGCGCTCAACCAAGCGATCCGCGCCAGCGATTTCGAGGGCGTCAGCGGTCGTATGAAGTTCGATGAGAACGGAGACGTGGGTGGCGGCGCCGGCGGCGTCGACCCCATCGTCTACTCCATAGTAGAGAATGGAGAGTACGTACTCGTCGATTTCTCGCCAGAGTAGCGCTCTGAGTCAGCACGGCCGTTAGATGGTACAGCGGGGGAAGGCGATAGGAAGCAAAAGCGCCTTCCCCCGCTTCTATAGAAGCGTTCGGGTGGCAACCGCCTAGCAATCGAAGGTAGGCTGTGGGATTCGATTTTAAAGACGCGAACTTCTGGATAGAGCAGTTCAAGAACGGCCTGACCGTGGGCAGCATCTACGCTCTCATCGCCCTCGGTTACACCATGGTCTACGGCATCCTCCAGATGATCAACTTCGCCCACGGCGAGATCTATATGATCGGGTCGTTCGCAGGCTGGGGCATATTGAACGCCTTCGGCGGCGAGGAGATGGCCACCGCCCTCATCGTGCCCGCCATCATCGTTGCGATGATCGGCGGCGCCATCGCTTCCGCTGGCGCCAGCGCGGTGGTTGAGCGGGTGGCCTACCGGCCGCTGCGCCGGGCACACCGGCTGGCGCCCTTGATCAGCGCCATCGGCGTCAGCATCTTTCTCCAGTATCTTGTCGTGTGGCTTACCGACGCCCGTGATCGGCTCTATCCCAACATCTTTCCGAAAGGCACCGATGCGGCCTTCAGTATCGGCTTCACGGATATCCAATACATCCAGCTATTTCTCGTCGGCGGCTCCGTCATTATGATGCTAGGCTTGTATACGTTCATCCAGCGAAGCCGAACAGGCAAGTCGATTCGGGCCGTGGCGGAAGACAAAGACGTTGCCACGCTGATGGGCATTGACGTAAATCGAGCGATCGTCATCACGTTCATGGTGGGCGCCCTCATGGCCGGTATGGCTGGCGTGATGTGGGGGCTGTGGAACCGGAGCATCAGCGGCACGATGGGTTTTATCCCCGGCATCAAGGCGTTTACATCCGCCGTGCTGGGCGGCATCGGCAATGTGCCGGGGGCGATGGCCGGAGGCTACATATTAGGTCTGTCCGAGACGATAGGCCGGGAGGGGCTGAATATCCTCCCAGGCGTGCAGCTCGGCAACGAGTGGCGAGACGTGGTTGCGTTCGTCGTCCTGATCATCGTGCTGCTGGTCCGCCCCACCGGAATCTTCGGCGAGGTGGTGGGCAAGCGTGCCTGATGAAAGTCGACGCTCTGGCCTGATCCAGGGCGTGCGAGAGGCTCGACAGCGGGTTGGCGGGGCAGGCGCTCTCGTTAGTGCGCGGGCAACGCGAGCCTATGGCTCCGTCCCGGAGATGGTTCGGCTGGCGCTCTTTGCCGCCTTGCTCATCGGCCTGCCGTTCTACATTAACCCAATGAGCGGGGAGGTCTTGTTTGATAGCCGCTGGTTGTTGGTCTTTCGTGTCGTCGGCCTCTTCATCATCCTCGGCATCGGTCTCAACATCGTCGTCGGGTATGCGGGACTGCTGGATCTGGGCTACGTAGCCTTCTTCGCGTCCGGAGCATATCTGTACGCACTCCTCGCCTCCCCGCGTTCCCCAGCGATCGATTTCCCTATCGATAGCATGACCTGGTTCTTCTGGGTGGCCCTGCCGCTGGCCCTGGTGTTGGGGGCGGTCGTGGGGGTGATTCTGGGAGTACCGGTGATGCCTCTGCGCGGCGATTACTTAGCGATCGTCACCCTGGGCTTCGGCGAGATCATCCGTCTGTTCCTCGTCAACCAGCGCAACTTCACCGGCGGCTCCCAAGGACTCCCCAATCTTCAGGCTCCTCCGCTTCCCGATCTTACGAAGGTTGGTCTTCCCGGCCTTCCAGTCGATCAGTTAGGAATCGGGGCTCATAAGGAGTGGTATTTCATTATTATGGCCTTCGCGTTCTTGGCCGCCTTTTGCGCGGGCCGCCTCCGCGACTCTCGTATTGGCCGCGCCTGGGAGGCGATCCGTGAGGACGAGGATGTGGCCGCGTCGATGGGCGTCAACACGATAAAGTACAAACTGCTGGCCTTCGCGATGGGCGCTGCGATAGGCGCGGTGGGCGGTACGCTGTTCGCAGGCTTTCGGGGCGCCGCCCTCCCCGATAGCTTCACGCTGCTGGTCTCGATCAACGTCATCTCTATCGTGGTGATCGGCGGCATGGGGAGCACGCCCGGGGTGGTATTGGGCGCGTTCATCCTCGTCGGTATTCCCGATATCCTCCGCTTTAAGGAGGCAGCCGACTTCCTGGGCCTGTTCAACCCGCTCGTGCCCTTCTACGATACCTCGGAGCTGGCCCCGTGGCTGGATAGGAACCGGCTCATGGTCTTCGGCGCCTTACTGGTGACGGTCATCGTCTTCCGTCCCACCGGCCTCTTACCATCGCGACGGCGCAAGATGAAGATCGTAGGTGACAGAGAAGCGGCAGGCGCCTGATGGCGGATGCCGACCTGGTGCTGGACGCCAGAGGTCTGACGAAGCGCTTCTCGGGCGTCGTTGCGCTCTCAAATCTTGACCTGCAGATCAAGCGTGGCAGCATCGCCGGTCTCATCGGGCCGAACGGCGCCGGCAAGACGACCCTCTTTAACGTCGTGACCGGTTTCTACCGTCCCGACGAAGGCAGCATCCATCTGATTGGTCAGCGCAGTGACGGTCTCAAGCCTCACCAAATTGCCGCGCTGGGCGTGAGCCGCACGTTCCAAAACGTCCGCCTGTTTGGAGAGATGACCGCACTGGAGAATGTGCTGGTGGGCGGCCACCTGCACTCCGATTTTACTGCGAGGAGCGACGATGCTGCATCGGGCGACGATGGGCCAGTTAGGAGCCCTGTGTCGCGGCTTGTTAGACTGCTCTCCCGGCTGTCCAGCCCGGGCCGCGTCGTCTGGGAGGTGTTCGCCACGATCCTCATGCCGCCGCTGGTGACGAGGACCGAGCGCAAGGCGGTTGAGCAAGGGTTGGAGTTCCTCTCGTTCGTTGGCCTGGAGGGCCGCCACGACGAGTTGGCCCGCAGCCTGCCGTACGGCGACCAGCGCCGGCTGGAGATGGCCCGCGCCCTCGCCACCCAACCCACGCTCCTGCTCCTGGATGAGCCCACCGCCGGCATGAACCCGCAAGAGAGCAAGGCCGCCGTCCAGCTCATCCGCCGGATTCGCGATGAGCTGGGGGTTACGGTACTGCTCATCGAGCATTCGATGCGGGTGGTGATGGGGGTGAGCGAGATGATTACAGTGCTCGATTACGGCGAAAAGATCGCTGAGGGCCCGCCCGAGGTCATCCAGAACGACAAGCGGGTGATCGAGGCATACCTGGGCACGGGTACCTTTACCATTCGCGATGCCGCTCCTAACGCTTGATTCCGTAGTCGCGGGCTACGGACAGATCATGGCCATCAAGGGCATCAACCTTGAGGTGGACGAGGGCGACATCGTCGCGCTCATCGGCAGCAACGGCGCCGGCAAGAGCACCACGATCAACACGATCTCCGGGCTGATCCGGCCACGCTCCGGCACGATCACGTTCGACGGCGTCGATATCGTGCGCGTGCCGCCTCACAAGATCGTGGATGCGGGCATCTCGCAGGTGCCGGAAGGGCGCGGGATCTTCGGCCGGCTTACCGTCCTGGAGAACCTGGAGATGGGCGCCTATCGGCGAGGGGGCAATGTTGACCTGGAGGAGGATCTCGACAAGGTCTACACCCTCTTCCCTCGCCTCAAGGAGCGGCTCAAACAGGCCGGCGGCAGCCTCTCCGGTGGCGAGCAGCAGATGCTGGCCATCGGCCGCGGCCTCATGGCGCGACCCCGCCTGATGCTGCTGGACGAGCCGTCGATGGGCCTCTCGCCTATCCTCACCGAGGTGATCTTCCAGACCATCGTCGACATCAATCGCCAGGGCACGACGCTGCTCCTGGTGGAGCAGAACGCGCAGTTGGCGCTGGCCATCGCCAACCGCGCCAGCGTCCTCGAATCGGGCGAGATCGTCCTCCAGGGCTCCGCCGCCGAGCTGCGGGAGGACCCGCAGGTGCGCGCGGTCTACCTCGGCGAGGGGTAGGCGGGACGATCGAGGCCTAGGGCCGCGCCAGCTCCTTGAGCATGCGTAGACTCTGCTCCGCCTGTTCCGGC
>JACZTE010000009.1 GCA_022573935.1 Chloroflexota bacterium | reverse complement strand
CTTCGACGCCTACTTCGGCGAGGGGCGAGACATCGGTGACGCGGCGGTGCTGGCGGAGCTGGGCGCGGCGAACGGGCTCGACGCCGACGCCCTGAGCGAAGCGCTGGCGTCGCGGCGCTACGCCTCGCTGGTAGACGAGCGCACGGAGGAGGCGCGAAGCTGGGGCGTCACGGGCACGCCCACCGTCATCTTCGAGAACGGCGAGGTGCGCTTCCCCGTCGTCGGCGCGCAGGAGTACGCCGTCTTCGAGAACATCGCGCGGCGCATGGGAGCCGTGCCGAAAGCCGGGTCCTAACGAACACCCAGCTTCTCGATTCTAGGTTCTAGGTCTACGTTCTGGTTCTAGGTTCTACAAAAGGAGGTTTACCGTGGATTTTCGCCTGACACCCGAAGAAGAGGCCTTCCGCCAGGAGGTGCGCGAGTTCCTGCGCCAGGAGCTGCCGGCCGATTGGGCAGGCGCCGACTTCTTCGGCGCTGAGGAGGCGGGCGAATCGACCCGGGAGATCGGCCGCCGCATGACCAAGAAGCTGGTCGAGCGTAAGTGGCTGGCCATGGCCTGGCCCAAGGAGCACGGCGGCCTGGAAGCCTCGCACATGCAGCAGCTCATCTACAACGAGGAGCTCTCCTACCACGCGGCGCCCGGCGGCGGGGGGATGGGCGTCGCCTGGGTGGGGCCGGCCATCATGCTCTACGGCACGGAGGAACAGAAGCAGCGCTTCCTGCCTGACATCACCTCCGGCAAGGTGACCTGGTGCACCCTCTACTCCGAGCCCGAAGCCGGCTCCGACCTCGCCGCGCTCCAGACCAGTGCGGTGCAAGACGGCGATGACTTCGTGATCAACGGCCAGAAGATCTGGACCACAGGCGCTCAATACTCCGACTTGGGCTGGCTGGCCGCCCGCACCGACCCCGAAGCGCCGAAGCACAAAGGGATCAGCACCTTCGTCGTACCAATGGACGCGCCGGGCGTCACCATCCGGCCGCTGGTGAACATGGCCAATCAGACGGGATTCAACGAGGTCTTCTTCGACAACGTGCGCATCCCCAAAGAGAACCTGGTGGGCGATCTGAACCGGGGCTGGTACCACGTAGCCGTGGCGCTGGACTTCGAACGCTCCGGTATCCAGTTCTACGCCCGCGCGCGCCGGACGCTGGAGCAGTACCTCTCGCTCTTCCAGGAACAGTCCGCCGCAGTGCGCCGCAACCCACAGACACGCAATGAACTTGCCGACCGCTACGTGGAGCTCCACGTGGGCACCTGGATGTCCTATCGCATCCCGTACCTACAGTCGCAGGGGGCCATCCCCAACTACGAGGCCTCTATCTCCAAGCTCTACGGCAGCGAGTTCGCCCAGCGCGTCGCCTCCACGGGGATGCGGCTGCTCGGCTCGTTCGGCCAGCTGGGCCCGGGCTCAGCCTACGCGCCCATGGACGGCCAGATCGGGCAGAGCTACGTGCAGATGGTTGCCGCAACGATCGGCGGCGGCACGAGCGAGGTGCAACGAAGCATCATCGCGACACGAGGCCTGGGACTGCCGCGAGGGTAAGGGTGACAGGACGGTAACCAGACGACCTACTGGAGGCGGTGAAAGATCTCCATGATGCCCTCCACCAGCTCGGAGAGTGTATACGGCGCCTGTAACTGGTGCTCCTTCAGCGCATCGAAGTCTACCTCGTAGCGGTTGCGACGCCCCTCCCTCTGTCGAGAGACGATCTCATCTGCCTCCAACATACGCAGGATCGTGAGCGTCGCCCGCTCCGTGATCCCAGACGCCGCCGCGATCTCCCGCAGGGTGGAGCGGGGATGGTTGGCGATATGGATCAGCACCAGCGCGTGATTGGTAAGAAACCCCCAAGTTCCCATAACAAAACCTATCCTTTAGCGGGGCTTGACAAGGGACATTTAAGGAAGTAAGATACCGGCATCAGGACTCTGGTAGTGGGCTGCCGGTAAACACAATCCAGCGTCACACATCCAGTAATATAGTTCTACTACCGCGATACGTCAAGTCCTGAGGCGAAACGTGATGCTGGAAACCCTGGCCAGACCGGCCCGACGTTGCGGCGGACGGTTGGGATCATGTGGTGGAGTTGGGCTGGCCTGGCCAGGCCGTAAGGACGCGGGGGTAGGCCACGCGAGAGAAAGCCGAAACGAGATCGCCCGGGATCGCCGGGTACTCTAGCACCAGCCGCTGGGGAGGAGAGGAGCTAGGTGCGAGCTTCCTCGAGACGCTCGGCCATCGCCATGAAGTTCCCCGCCAGTACGCCGAGCGTATACGGCCCCTGCTTCTGGTGCTCAATCAGGGCGGCGAAGTCCACCTGGTAGTGATTGCGACGCCCTTCCTTCTGTCGAGAGACGATCTCATCTGCCTCCAACATGCGCAGGATCGTGAGTGCCGACCGCTCCGTGATCCCAGTCGCCGCCGCGATCTCCCGCAGGGTGGAGCGAGGATGGTTAGCGATATGGATCAGCACCAGCGCGTGATTGGTAAGAAACCCCCAAGTTCCCATAACAAAACCAATCCTTTAGCGGGGCTTGACAAGGTACCAACTAGGAAGTATGATACCGGCATCAGGACTCTGGTAGTGGACTGCCGGTAAGAACAATCCAGCGTCACACATCCAGTAATATAGTTCCACTACCGCGATACGTCAAGTCCTGAGGCGGAATGTGATGCTGAGAACCCTGGCCAGACCGGCCCGACGTTGCGGCGGACGGTTGGGATCATGTGGTGGAGTTGGGCTGGCCTGGCCAGGCCGTAAGGACGCGGGGAGTGTGGAAGTGTGGAGGAGGCACGGATGTTAGTCATCGATCGAAAGCTACAGGAGGGGTTCTGGATTGACGATCGCATATTCGTCAAAGTTCTCGGCATCGGACGGCGGCGGGTAAAGCTGGGCATTGACGCGCCCGCCGACTTGCTGATCGCACGCGACGAGTTGGTACAGCGATCCGGCGACGGCGCTCCGGTCAGGAGCGGGAACTCAGTCAGTCCAGATCAGGCGAGAGGTCATTCCGGCGATGGCGTCGGTGGTGCAAAGGCGGGGACATCGACGCAGCAGGAAAGGCCGGGCGGACGGCTCGACCGTTCGAGACGGGAGGGCCGTCCGCTCTCATCCTTAGAGAGTCCTGAAGCAGCGTAACGCCTTCGGGGAAGGCTGCTTCAGGCTCACCCTGCGGCGCCGGATCAATCCCAGAGGGCAGGCTGACCTGCCGCGCTGGGGCGGCCGTGGGGAGGCAGACCCAGATGCTCATACGCCCCGCGGGTGACCACGCGGCCCCGCGGGGTACGCTGGATGAAGCCGATCTGCAGCAGGTACGGCTCGTACACATCCATGATCGTGTCGGCCTCTTCTGAGATGGCGGCGGCGATCGTGTCTAGTCCCACCGGTCCACCGTTGAACTTATCGATGATCGTGCGCAGCACCTTGTGGTCCACTTCGTCCAGCCCGATCTCATCGATCTCGAGGCGAGCCAGCGCTTCGCGGGCCACTTCTACCGTGATAGCGCCATCGGCCATCACCTGCGCGAAGTCCCGCACCCTCCTGAGGAGGCGGTTCGCCACCCGAGGCGTCCCCCGCGATCGGCGCGCGATCTCGTCCCTCCCGCCTTCGTCCAGCTCCACCTCCAGGATGCGAGCGGAGCGGTCCACGATCTGGGCGATGGCAGCGGTCTCGTAGAAGTCCAGCCGGTAGACTGCGCCGAAGCGATCGCGTAGAGGCGGGCTCATCATCGCGTATCGCGTCGTCGCGCCGATGAGCGTGAAGGTGGGCAGGGCCAGCCGCACGCTGCGGGCGCCTGGGCCCTTCCCCAGCACCAGGTCGAGCGCATAGTCCTCCATGGCGGGGTAGAGGATCTCCTCCACGGCGCGGGCCAGGCGATGCACCTCGTCGATAAAGAGCACGTCGTCTTGCTGGAGGTTGGTGAGGATGGCGGCCAGATCGCCCGGGCGCTCGATGGCGGGACCGGAGGTGGTGCGAATGCTCACCCCCATCTCGCTCGCGATGATGTTGGCGAGCGTGGTCTTGCCCAGGCCCGGCGGGCCGTAGAGGAGAACGTGGTCCAGGGGCTCGCCCCGCTGCTGGGCGGCAGCGATGGCGATGCGCAGGTTGTCCTTCACCTTCTCCTGGCCGATGTAGTCGTCCAGGCGACGCGGCCGCAGCGACGTCTCGAGGACGTCGTCCTCGTCCTTGTGTGCGCCGGCCAGGATACGATCAGTCGTCATGGCCTATTCCTTATAGGCCGCGATCTCAGACCAGTGGCCCATCAAGCGTTCGATAGTCTCACTATAACACCCGATGCGGCTGGGGGCTCTTCTATACACGCCGGGCGCGAACGCTGCGCGGCAGGCTAGGTGTAGACCGCGATGACGACGGCGTCCAGGGGGTTGGGGTCGTCGAAGAACTGGACGGCGACGTTGCGGCCCGTCTGCATCTCAGCGGTGGCGATATTGCGGGCGACCGGGGTGCTCGCGAGGTAGACGGCCGGGCTGCCGGCTATCTGCACCTTGGCCTGGTACGTGCCGCTGTCGAAGGCCTTGAGGACACCGCGTCGAATCGCCATCAGCTTCCCCCTTACACGTTCCCCAGGTAGATACGCTGCTCGTACGTTGGCCGGCCTTCCTTCACGTAGCGCAGGTCGAGGCCGACGATGCGGTACTTCTTCGCGGTGAGACCGACCGTCGGGTCAGTGACGGTCACCACGTCCATCAGTTGCAGTCCGCAGCTCGGCGGGACGACGAGCTCCCCCACGTCCTGCGCGAGCTGCTGCTGGCGCAGCGTCACCTGCGCTCGCTCTTGCGCCTCAGCATCGGCATCCAGGTTCAGGTCGTGAACGTTGTGCAGCCGATCGAGTTGGTCGCCGATGTCGGGCCAGTCGAACTCCTCGGCCACCCGGCCGTCGCCGAACACGCGGGCCCGGTTCACCTCCAGCGCAGGCGAAGCGTAGCGGGCGCGGAAGATCGGATGATCCGCGCCGAAGGCGTAGTCGCTGTTGTCCGCAGGCAAGGGCTCCGTGATGGTGGCGAACTCGCCGGAGACGCGGATCTGGTCCGGGAGCATGGCCAGGAGTCGTTGGGCGACACGCAGGCCGTTTTCGCCTGGATGAATGGTGAATGCGGGCTTATGGCTACCCGAGAGGAGGCTGGCGCCGACGTTGAGCAGATCGAACGCGGCGCGGCCGAACACCTGACTGAGGATCTGCTTCACGGTCAGGCTCCCGGCGGCCCACTCGTGCTGCCGGCGCGCGTGCCAGCGTTGCAGCAGCCCCCAGCCGTCGCTGGCGTGCAGCACCAGCGTGGCCCTGCCTCCCTCCGAGCTGTATTCCCAGCTATCGATCCAGTAGCGCGGGCCCGCCGAGACCTCCTCGCCCGCGCTCGTCAGGTAGCCCGGACCGATGGAGAGCTCCGCGCCGTGACGGATCTGGGCATAGGGGCCAGCAGCCAGATCGTTGTAGCGCCCGTCGTCGTTGCGCAGCGTCACCTTCGCCCGGCCTGCCGTACGGCGGTCTTCCGCGACGACTTCGAGCACGTCCTGACTGATCTCCACCTCCTGCTCGAAGGGGGCGCTCCAGACACCGTCCGGCGTCGTCACCCAGGCGCCGTTGACGTCGGCGGCGATAGCCAGGCCGTTCTCCGGGCCAAGGGCCAAGTCGAAGGGCACCGGCTCGTGCCAGGCGCCCGCAGCGAAGAACTGCGTGGGTGGGATCCACGAGCCCATCGGCCGTTCGTACGCTACCGCGCCGGTCGACTTCTCAGCGAAGAAGAAGCGATGGGTATCGCGCCGGATCATGTGGGGCGCGCTAAAGCTGACGCCGGAGCCGCTCTCCGCCTCCTCCAGCGCCCAGAGCCCGAACCAGGTGTTGGCCGTGTAGCTGGAACCCTCGCCGTAGATGGCCGTCCAGAGCCTGGGGTTGTTATTCGTGTCGGTTCCAGTAACGAGGACGTGATTATCTCCCCAGCGGACGACGGCGATGCCCGTAATGCTGTTCACCGTCTGGCTCCACGCGGCCGGCGATCCCCAACTGCCAGAGGTGCGGCGAAGGGTATAGAGCGTGGCCCCCTCGCTGTAGAAGAGGATGGCATCGCCGTTGGCCTCGATCACGGCGGCCATCCAGTCGACGAAGCCGCCGCCGCTCTTCGCGGTGACCTCGGCGCCGAAGGTCGCGCCGTTGTCCGTGCTGTCCCGGACGCGGATATCGCTCTGGTTGTTGTGGACGTGGGCAAGGAGGACCTTCGCGCCGCTCGCGGCCAGGGCGATGCCGGCGTTGCGGGTCTGGCTGCCCAGCAACGTCCACTGGCTGAAGTCGCTCGACGGTCCAGGGTTAGCGACGCGGCTGTACCAGACGTTGGGGCCTGCGTTGTTGATGCGGGCGCGGCAGAGCGACCCATCGCCCGGCATGACGACGGCGTGATGACTCTTTCCGATCTCGGTCCCGGTGTAGAGACGAGTCCAGCGGAGGAGCGGGACGTGCGCGATCTGGGTGTCCACCGTCACCTTGACGAAGGGGACACCGCTCGGTTCCTTCTGGGCCGCCTCAAGCGTGGGAGTCAGGTTGCGCATCGGCTCAGACGGGCCCCGGGTCTGTACTCTGGCTGCGGAAGCGCGCTGTCTGCGGCACATAGAAGCGGCCAGATCGGAGGCGATTCGCCTCGGGCAGATCGCGCAGCGCCTGCTGGAACGCGCGGAGGCGGACGTTGCCGAAGTCCATGTAGCGGCCCCAGACATCATCGCCGCCGACATTGAGCCGGTTGGAGGCGAAGGAGGCCCACTCGAGGGCAGCGAAGGCGGCGGCGCCACCGACGATGATGTCATCGTGGGCCTCGGGAAAGCTGCCGTTACCCGAGGTGTTGTGGGCCTTGTGCCACCAAACGTTGACGAACGGGGCGCCGGACGGGGCCGTCGCCAGGTCGAGGGTGAGCGTTTGGCCCCAGACGGAGAAGGGGACGAAGCTGGGCGGGTACTCGTCGATCGGGTACTCCGCAGCGACAATGCGGATGGGCTCGACCAGGTTAGTGAGCTGGACGTCTCGAGTGTCCGTGACGGTCGAGATGGTAGACTTCACTTCTACAGGTGAGACCTGCGAGTATTCGCGCAGGGCGCGGTCGATGTGCCGGTCGAGCACGTCGTCGGTCCAGCGGTAGGCGCTGGCGTCTTCGTCGTGAAGGTCCTTGCGGATGTTGGCTCTCAGCGTAGCTAGGCTGCTCATCGTTCACTCCTCATCGTTGCATGGTGTGGCCGGGCCGGCCGGGTGCTAGCGGCAGGGCGAGCGGAGCGGGCCGGTCGCGCCGCCGGTGAACGCCGGGCTCCGCCGCGCGGGCTCCGGCGGCCCGGGCTGGCCGGCGAATAGTCGATGACGAGCCGCCAGACGTTCGAGCCGTAGTCTTTCGAAAACCAGCTCGTCTGGCGAGTGCCCTCATAGTTTTCGACATCGATCTGCGCTCTGATCGAGACCAGGCCGTTGCGATAGGCAAGCGCATCTTCGACGAAGCCCTTCATGCCCAGGATCTCGTGGTCGCCCAGGCCGGTCGCCTCGGTAAACGTCACGGGTATCGGCGTCACCCTGTCCACATCGCCGGCGCCACCGGCGCCAGGAATGTCCCAGGGCATGCCCGCGGCGTACTCGTCCCACGACACCTCCAGCTCTACCCACTGCTCCGCGCGTTTGCAGCGGTAGACCGTGGCCGTCCACGGCTGCTCGCCAGCGACCGCGTAGATATGCCGCACCAGCTTGGCTTCATTGATCTGCCTGCCGCTGAGCGCGGAGACATCGAAGTTGGCGATCGGCCGCCAGAGATTGAGCTTATCGCCGCCGGCGAATTGGAGACCCATCAGGATCAGGTCTAGGTCGCCGAAGTTTCCGGTGGCATCCGTAGGGTTCAGCTCGGAGTCGATGGCGGGTTCCAGCGTGAGGACGGGCACTAGACCATGCCCCGCAGCTGCTCGAGGAAGGTGGGCAGGTGGACGCGGAACGTCCAGCCGATCGGCTCTCTGGTGCGCGGATTGCGGCCGAAGGGCTTCGCCTGGAGATCGTAGGTTCGCTCGATGCGGCGGACGATGCTGCGACGCCTGACGTGGGCGTAGCCATGCTGGTAGCCCAGCTCGACAGCCCGCTCGACGTTGGCGAGGAGCAATTCGTGAAAGAGATCGGTCCGCCCCTGCTGCTCCAGCATGATCGCCCCCAGGATGCCGTCGGGGCCTTGGGGCGCGATGCCGACAGATGCGCCCACAACACGGCCGTCCTCCTCGACAACGTGCACCTCCTGGCCCGGCGAGTCGATCGCGCGGCGGTCGCCAAGGAGATCGAGCACCCGCGCGCGGTCATCGGGCTGGGCTGGTCTGACGGTCATGTGTGGCCTCCACTCAGATGCGTGCCGCTAGCGTAGGGCCGCAGCCGAGGAGCGCCAAGCAGTTGCTGACACTAGCAGCGAAGGAGCCTCGACAACCGTCTGTTGACAAGACCAGGGGCCAATGCTAGCGTTTCCCCATCTCGCGGCAGGCGGCCTGATCGCCAGGAGGTTAGACATGACCAAGATGACGGCAGTACGAATACGCTGGCAGTGGGGACTCCTCGTCCTGCTGGCGCTGCTCCTCACCATCACCTGGGGCGGCGAGGGCACCCAGCGCGCCGGCGCCCAGGCCTCCCAGTCGCAGATCAACATCAGCGCGGCAGATATCGATACCTTTCAGCCGCTGGGCGGCGTCTGCTTCGAAGTACGGGATAGCCTCCAGAGCCCGCTCTTCGAAGTGTGCGACAACGACTTCCAGGGCGGTTTCCCGCAATCGCAATCGGTCTGCGTGCCGGACGGGGTATGCAACGACGAAAACCCGGCCAGCGGCTTCGTCCAGGTCACTGTCGAATCCGCTGGCTACAGAGTGATCCAGACCAAGGCGCCACCGGGCTACGATCTCGATCCGTTCGAGAACTCTTGCGACGCCAGCAGCTCCAAGTGCGCGGTCGTCTTCTTCAACGTCCCGATATCGTCGCCGCAGATCAGCATCACCGCCTCCGCCAGCTACTCTCTGCCCGGCTCCTGCTTCGAGGTGAGCGACGACGCCCAGAACCCGCTGTTCCAGGTCTGCGATAACGATTTCCAGGACGGCTTTCCGCAGTCAAGCTCCGTCTGCGTGCCGGATGGCGTGTGCGAGGATGAGAACGCCGGCGAAGGCCTGATCGATGTGCTCGTCGAGCCCGGCCTCTACAGCGTGACCGAGATCAAGGCTCCCCCGAACCACAATCTCACCTTCGACCTCAAGCGCGACTGCGACGCCAGCGACGTGAGGTGCTTCACCTCGTTCCTGCACGAGCCGAAGACCTCTCCGTGGTTCCCCTGGGACCTGAACGGCGACGGCTCGGTGAGCTTGCTTGATTTTCTGCAGCTACTCCAGCACTTTGGCGAGGTGGCGCCATAGCCGGCGGAGATCATCAGGGCGGCCACGAACGGCTGGGCGCACGGGGATATCGATTTGACAGAGGATAGAAGCAGGCGTAGCATCGTCGTAGATACTGCTCAGAGGAGCAGGTCACCGGGCCGAGTTGGAGCCTTCTCGGTCTAGAAACGGCAGGGAAGCCATGTGGAAGCTGATACCCTTAGCGGCCATGGTGGCCGTCGCCATAGTCGCATTCACCAGCGGCAGCTCGCCGCCGGCCAGCGCCGGTATCATCCTGCCGCCCGGCGGCACGGACGAGTTCGAGATTAATGGTCAGGTGACCATCGATCTCAGCCCTCTCGGCTTAGGCACCGAGAAGATCCCGCTGTCCGGCAACATGACTTGGACGCGCTCGGATCCCGTCGATGGCATGATCGACGTAGAGATCGTCGCGCTGCAGTTGACGGGCGATAGCATGCTGTTCGGGAAGCCAACGCCGATCAAGATAGCGCTGAATCCCAACGCGCCGCCATCGATCGGGCTGATCGATGCCTCTGGCGGCTTCCCCGCGGAGAGCTACTTCGACATCTATTTCCCCGATGTCTTCATCGGGGAGTTCGAGCACTTCGCCGATGAGCTGCCCCTAAGCATGACCTCGCAGATCACCGGCATACCACCCTACGGCGACAAGTTCGACTCCGGCCCAACCGAACACCCCCTCCATGACAGCCTCAACCCGTCGAGTATCGTCGGTACGATGAGCGGCCTCAACATCGACATCAAGCCGCCGCCCAAGGACTACACGATCACCGTGCTCAAGCGAAACGGCGAGACAAAGGAGGGCCTGCCCAACTGGGAGATTAACCTGTACACCGGCACCGGCTGCTCCGGCTCGCCGATCGACTCCGGCTTCACCGACGCCGACGGCCTGATCGAGTTCGGCGGGCTCGCCCCAGGCACCTACTCCGTCGAGGAGAAGCTCCAGCCTGGCTGGAACCCGGAAGGCCCCCTCTGCAAGCAAGCGGAAGTCGGCCTCATCGTCCCGTTAGCTCAAGAGCCGCCCGGGCCCTCGGGCGCCGTACTCGCGTGCCCCATCAGCCCCAACCTCCCCTTCCCCGACGCCGGCTGCGATGAGTTCTCCTCCGTCGCGACGGTCAAGGTGGAGCTGACGAACCCGCCCGCCGGCGAGTTCGCCTGCGACCTCTCCGGGCCTACGGTGATCACGCGCGGCGCGGTGGAGACCAAGCCTCCCGACAGCATCGATACCGAGATCGTCTTCATGCAGCTCGAGGGGATATGTCAGCCGGGGAACATTTCGGTGAAGGTGCGGGAGAGCGCCACGCTGGCGTCAACCGGCCGCATCATCGAACAGAACGACAGCATCTCCGGTACGCTGGAGTTCCCAGCGGACAGCTTCTTCGATGTCTTCTTCGAGATCGATACTCCCATCGGGAAGCTGCACAACAAGGACCCGCTGACGCTAAGCTGCAAGATCGACGGGATACCGCCGTACGGCTGCTTCTACGAGCCTGACGTCGGCCAGGTGCAGCTCTTCGACGAAACGCAAAAGCTGTCCGGGACGCTCACCCACGCCGCACACATCCCGATCGACCCGAAGAAGGTGCTGGTCATCTTCGTCAACGTGCCTAAGCCGCCGAACGTGCTCGGCGACGTGGACTGCGACGGCTTGGTTACTATCGTAGACGCCCAGCTCATCGCGCAGCTGATCGTGGGCCGGATCGAGGCGCTGGACTGCGACAAGAACGCCGATGTGAACGGAAGCGGCGGCGTCACCATCGTCGACGCCCAGATCATCGCTCAGTTTATCGTCGGCCGTATCCCGAGCCTGTCCCCGTCCTAACCCTCGACCGCGTTAACGTGCGAAGGCCCCCCGATTCCATCGGGGGGCCTTCGTGTGTGTTGCGATCGTCGCCCAGCGACCAGCCTTACGGTCGCCCAGGCGGACTCCCTTACGGTCGCACGCCGACGAGGCGGCCCGCCGAGAGCTCGCTCAGCCAGGCGATAGCGGAGTACCACTTCACCCGCCAGCGGGTGGCGTCCTTCGTCTCCAGCTGGCCCACCTTCTCCACCACGGGCCCGCCCGGCGCGGTCAGGCCAACCACCCCCTGGTCCTGCTCACCCACCGAGAAGCAGTAGATGGTGCTGCAGTCCGAGGAGGTGCCCACCGTCTGGGCGTCCGAGATGTAGTCGTTGATGAACAGGGGCACGCCGTTGTACAGCTGCACCCACTCCAGGAAGCTCCCGGGCCGCGATTCCAGGATGGCGCCGCTCGTGCGCACCAAATTCTGAAGCGTCCGACGCGACCGCCTCGACATGCTAATGACAATGTTCTTT
>JACZTE010000266.1 GCA_022573935.1 Chloroflexota bacterium | reverse complement strand
GCGCTGGTACGCCTCCACCACGTCCGGGTGGGTGGCGAGTCCGCAGGGGTTGGTGTGCTTGACGACGGCGACGGCCGGCCCCTCGAAGTCGCAAGCGGCGTTCCAGGCGGCGTCGGCGTCGAGGATGTTGACGTAGGAGAGCTGCTTGCCGTGGAGCTGCTCGGCCGCCGCGATGCCGGCCGCTCCGCCCGGGCCCGCGTCGGCGTAGAAGGCGGCTCGCTGGTGGGGGTTCTCCCCGTAGCGCAGCTCGTACCGCTTCTCCAGCGCGATGGTGATCGCCTGGGGGAAGTCGTCGGCGTCTGCTCGCAGGTAGCCGGCGATGGCGGTGTCGTAGCTGGCGACGTGCTGGAACGCCTTCGCCGCCAGCCGTCGCCGTTCGTCCAGCGACACGCCGCCTGCGCGGAGCGCCTCCAGCACGGGGCCGTAGTCGGCCGGGTCGACCAGCGGCAGGACGTGGGGGAAGTTCTTCGCGGCGGCGCGCAGCATCGTCGGCCCGCCGATGTCGATCTGCTCCAGGGCGTCCTCCAGCTTGATATCGGGCTGGGCGATGGTCTCGACGAAGGGGTAGAGGTTGACGGCGACCAGGTCGATAGGCGCGAGGCCGTGCTCCTCCAGCTCGCGCAGGTGGCCGGGCAGGTCGCGGCGGGCGAGGATACCGCCGTGGACGGCGGGGTGGAGCGTCTTCACGCGGCCGTCGAGGATCTCCGGAAAGCCGGTGAGCTCCGAGATGCTGCGGACGTCGAGGCCGGCCTCCGACAGGTGGCGCTGGCTGCCGCTGGTGGCGTAGATCTCCGCCCCCAGCTCGATCAGCCCTCGCGCCAGCTCCGCGGCGCCGGTCTTATCGTACGGTGCGATAATGGCGCGCACTATGTCAGTGTGCCTCTCCGATGCGATCGTCCATTGTAGTGTTCTGCATACGGGCCTAGCTCACTCCACCCGCACCCTCTCCGCCCCCTCCTGCCGCACGACCTCGCCCACGACGAGCGCCTCCGGCAACTGCGAGCGCACCGCGTCGGCCTCCGACGGCTCGACGGCGAGGACGATGCCAAGGCCCATGTTGAAGGTGCGCCACATCTCCTCCTCCGGCACGTTTCCCTCGCGCTGGATGAGGGCGAAGAGCGGCGGCACCTCCCACGCCGAGCGGTCGATGCGCGCGCCGAGGCCGTCCGGCAGGATGCGGTGGACGTTCCCGGGCAGGCCGCCGCCGGTGATGTGAGCGATCCCTTTCAGCTTCGAGAGCACCGGCTGGAGCTCGCGCAGGTAGCAGCGGTGCGACGCCAACAGCGCGTCGCCCAGCGTGCCGTCCAGCTCGGGGTAGCTGCGGTCGAGCCGCGCGCGCTCCTCGTCCGGGTCGCCGCCGATGCCCACGGAGAAGGCCCGTCGCACCAGCGAGTAGCCGTTCGTGTGCAGGCCGCTGGACGGCAGCGCCAGCAGCACATCGCCTTCGCGAATGGCCGAGCCGTCGATCACCGCGTCGCGTTCGACGACGCCGACGATGAAGCCGACGAGATCAAAATCGCCCGTCGCATAGACATCGGGCAGGTCGGCCGTCTCGCCGCCGATGAGCGCGCAGCCGGCCTCGCGGCAGGCGGAGGCGACGCCCGCGACGAGCGCCATCTTCTCCTCGTTCCCTAGCGTCGATGATGCGATGTAGTCGAGAAAAAAGAGCGGCTCTGCGCCTGATGGCAGGACATCGTTCACGCAGTGGTTGACGAGATCGATGCCCAGCGTGTCGTAACGGCCGAGTACCGACGCGATCTTCACCTTGGTGCCCACGCTGTCCGTGCTCGAGACCAGCACCGGCTCGCGATAGGAGCCGAGGCGGAAGAGCCCGCCGAATGAGCCCACGCCGGCCAGCACTTCCGGCCGGTATGTCGATTGAGCGAGCTCGCGGATATGCGCGACGAGCCGGTCGCCCGCTGCGATATCGACGCCTGCGGCTGCGTAGGTGAGGGCGGGGCGCGTGGTTTCGTTGTCGGTCACGGCCGGCGCGAGATGGAGGGCACCTTGTCCGTCCATTCGAACTCGTGGCGGTCGCTGCCGGGGGTGGGCTCCAACGCCAGCTTGTCCATCTGGAGCGGCACTGGTACCGGGTAGTTGCCGGTGAAGCAGGCGAGACAGAACCGCTCTTTCGCCAGGCCGACCGCCTCGATCAGCCCCTCGACGCTGAGGAAGCCCAGGCTATCGGCGTCGATGTGCTTCTCGATCTCTGGCACGGTCATTCGTCCGGCGATGAGCTCCCATTGCGTTCCCATGTCGATGCCGAAGAAGCAGGGGTGGGTGATGGGCGGCGCCGTGATGCGCATGTGCACCTCGCGTGCGCCGGCCTTGCGCAGCATCGCTATCACGCGAGGCGTCGTCGTGCCGCGCACGATGCTGTCGTCTACCAGCACCACGCGCCGTCCTGCCAGTAGCTCCGGCAGGGGGTTGAATTTGAGCTGGACGCCCACCTCGCGCAGGCGCTGGTCGGGCTGGATGAAGGTGCGGCCCACGTAGCGGTTCTTGACGAGCCCTTCGATGAAGGGGAT
>JACZTE010000265.1 GCA_022573935.1 Chloroflexota bacterium | reverse complement strand
TTGCGAGTCGGCCAGCGGCCCAGCGGCCCGGCCAGCTCCTGCGCCGTCTGGTCGATCCGTCGCGCGTTGCGGCGCAACAGGCGCGGCAGCGGGTCCTCCCGGCGGATGGCGTCCAGGATGGAGCCGCGTATCCGTTGCACGGCAAAGCTGGCGAAGGTCGTGCCGCGAGACGGATCGAAGGAATCGACCGCCTGGATCAGCCCCTCCACGCCATAGCCTAGGGCGTCATCTCGATCCAGGCCCAAGGTGCGGATGCGATCGGTGGACAGCCGATTCACCACCAGCGTCACCAGCGGCTTGTTCTTGAGGATCATCTCGTCCCGGTTGGTTGCGGTTTGCGTGGTCATGCCTTCGTACCCCCTTTGCCGCTGCGCGGCACTGGCGGCTCCGACGGGGTAGGGCTTTGACCGAGGGACTCAGAGGAGAAATGCGGCGTGGGGATGTCGAAACGTTTGGCGATTCGGCAGCCCGGCGGCCCTGACTCTCACGAGTATCGAGCGGTAGGCCCGTGGCTTTGCGCCCCCCTCTTTCGAAGGGTTTGCCGTTGTCGGCGCCTCGTATGAAGTTGTGAGGCGCTCCTTGCCGGTAGGTCTTAGCGACCGGGCCCATTCTTGGGCTACCAAAACACTAACGCGATTGGTGCCGCCAGTGTTACAGGTGCCTCTCGTGCTATAGTGCGCGGCATGCAGAGCACCGATCCCACGCCTATCGACTACGTCGAGCGCTGGCGACGGCGCGTCGCCAGCCGGCGCGAACAGCACGACACCGTCTGCGCCGCCCAGGGCCGCACGACCGACGACTACTGGGCGCGCCGGGCGGAGGGCTATCGCAAATTCGCGCAGGCCACGACGGCCGCCGGCGACCCGTTCATCGAGTGCCTGCGCCGTCACCTGCGGCCGGAGGACACCGTGCTCGACGTGGGGGCCGGCACCGGCCGCCACAGCATCGCGCTCGCCAGTCACGCGCGGCAGGTCACCGCGCTCGATCCGTCGCCTGCCATGCTGCGCTTCTTGCGCGAAGACGTAGCGTCGCAAGGGCTGAGCAACGTGGAGGTGATCGAGGGCTCGTGGCCGGACGCCGCCGCGCAGGCGCCCCCGGCCGATGTCGTCGTCAGCGCCCATGTCCTCTACCCGATCGAGGATGTCGTGCAGTTTCTGCGGGCACTCGACGGCCACGCCCGCCGCCTCTGCTTTCTCCACCTGAGGGCCCGCCAGCCGTGGTTCGATCAGGTGGGTATCTGGGAGGCGCTCCACGGTGAGCCGCGCCGCCCGCAACCCACGCATATCGACGTCGTGAACGTCCTGCATCAGCTAGGCTGCTTCGCCAACGTCGAGGTGGCCTGGGTCGAGACGGTGCACGCGTTCGATGGGCTGGACGACGCCGTGGAGCGATTGGCCGAGTCCGTGGCCGTGGGCGAGGACGCGGAACGGCTACGCCGGCTGCGAGCGACGCTGGCTGATCGCCTAGAGCCGCTCGACGACGGCCGCGTCGCCTTTCCGGAGCGTCGCTACCCGCTGGCGACCGTCTGGTGGGAAGCCGGCGCCCTCCGGGCTGAGTAGCTGGCGGTAAGCGACAACAGAACTGGGGCCGTGCAACCGATACAAGTATTGAAACCCCCGACGCGTACATCTTAGAAGGAGTGAACGAATGCGGACTGTCGCCGACTACCTGGGCATCATGACGTATTTATGGATCATGTATGGCGGGCCGCCTGATCGAGCGATGGTCTCGGCAGCCTTGCGCACGGATACCAGCACACTCGAGCGTCCGCCGTCCTTCGCGGCCGTACTTCCCCAGCCGCTGGCGGATGAGGCTGCTAGCGCGGACAAACAATCGGAGCAGGTCGCCGCCTAACTCGCGAGCCCTCGGGTACCACGCTACGCATGGTGCGGTTGTGCATAGCTCACGCCGCCCAGATACAGCGCCACCCGTGCGTTCCCCATGCCGTGCCGTTCATGGCGCGGCATGAAGCAACACTACCGCCCCGATACATCGGGGCGGTATGGCTTCTGCCCCTTCACCTCCAACCTGCCTTCGGGCTAGAATAGTCTTGCCCGAAGCGATAGGTAGGAGACAGGAAATCAATGGCAGGGTCGTTGCCGCCTCACATCCAGGCGATGCTCTCGCCTCAGGCGTATCCCCACCCGGTGGAGGGCGTGGAGCTGCGCCAGACGCACATCTCGTACCTCCTCTTCGCCGGCGACTTCGTCTACAAGGTGAAGAAGCCGCTGGACCTGGGCTTCCTCAACTTCACGACGCTGGAGCTACGCCGCCACTTCTGCGAGGAGGAGGTGCGGCTCAACCGGCGCCTCTGCGCGGACACCTACCTAGGCGTCGTTCCGATCGTCGTTCGAGCCGAAGGCGTGCGGGTCGACGGCGATGGTGAGGCCGTGGAGTACGCGGTGCGAATGCGCCGCTTGCCCGAGCAAGGGATGATGACGCCGCTACTGGAGCGCGACGGGGTGAGCGCGGCGATGGTCCGCGCCGTGGCGGAGCGCATGGCCGCATTTCACGCCAGCTCAGAACGGAGCGACG
>JACZTE010000264.1 GCA_022573935.1 Chloroflexota bacterium | reverse complement strand
GGCTTCGAGGTAACGGTCGTCGACGAGCCGGAGGCCGTCCGCCCTGCGCTCGCCGCCACAGCCGCCCTCGCCGTGCTCGACCTGCACGTCGCCGGCATCGACTGGCGGGAGGCCGTCGCGCTGGCGCAGGAGCTGGGAGTGCCAGTGCTCGCCTTCGGCCGCCACACGGAGCCGCAACTCCTGCGCTCGGCCCGGGAGGCGGGCTGCAAGAAGGTGGTACCCCGCTCCACGTTCGTCGAAGCGCTGCCGCAGCTTATCGAAGAGTTGGCGGGGAAGAGCTAGCGGGCGGACGGGCGCGCGCACGTAGGTACGCTTCCCGTCCGCTACGCGACGGCAGTGCTATACTGAGCCAAGCTATGACCGCACCGGCCGCCACCAAGTACGAAGTCGTCATCGGCATCGAGGTGCACGCGCAGCTGCTCACCAAGAGCAAGATGTTCTGCTCGTGCGCCGCCGATTATCACGACTCGCCGCCGAACAGCCACGTCTGCCCGGTCTGCCTGGCCATGCCGGGCGTCCTGCCAGTGATCAACCAGCAGGCCGTTGAATACACGATCATGACCGGTCTCGCCCTGAACTGCACCATACCTGAGCAGGCCAAGTTCGACCGCAAGAACTACCACTACCCCGATCTGCTGAAGGGCTACCAGATCTCCCAGTTCGATCTGCCCTTCTGCAAGGAAGGTTGGCTGGAAGTCGACCTCGACGGCGAGACCAAGCGCATCGGCATTACTCGCGTCCATCTCGAGGAGGACACCGCTCGCAGCAGCCACCGCAACGAGGCCGGCGAGGAGTACAGCCTTCTCGACATGAACCGCGCCGGCATGCCCCTCATGGAGATCGTGTCGGAGCCGGACGTCCGCTCGGCGGAGGAGGCGCGTCTCTACCTGACCAAGCTCCAGCAGACCCTGCGCTACCTGGGCGTAAGCCGCGCGAATATGGACGAAGGCAACATGCGCTGCGAACCCAACATTAGCCTGCGGCCCGTGGGCGACCCGGAGCTGGGCGCCAAGGTGGAGCTGAAGAACATCAACAGCTTTCGCGCCGTCGTTAACGGGATCGAGTACGAGATCGAGCGCCAGAGCAAGCTCCTCGACGCTGGCGAGAAGGTGAGCCATGAGACGCGCGGCTGGCGAGAGGAGGAGAGCCGTACCGTCAGCCAGCGCAGCAAGGAGTTCGCCAACGACTATCGCTACTTTCCGGAGCCGGATCTACCGTCGCTCGCCACCAGCCCGGCATACGTGGAAGAGCTGCGCTCCCGCCTGCCCGAGCTGCCCGACGCGAAGCGCACACGGCTGATCGAACAGTACGGCCTTAGCCCGTACGAGGCGAATCTGCTCGCCTCCACAACCGCCCGCGCCGACTACTTCGAGCAGGCGGTGGCAGAAGCGAAGGGGGACGACGAGCGTATCCGCCGACGGGCCGGCGTGATCGCCAACTGGATGCTGGGCGATTTCGCCCGGCTGCTCAACGCCTCCAGCATCGATATCGGCGAGGCGAACGTCACTGCGGCAGACCTCCACGCACTGGTCGTCCTCATCGAGGAGGGAACGATCTCCACAACGGGCGCTAAGACCGTCTTCGAAGAGATGTTCAGCACGGGCAAAGCGCCCGCAGCGATCGTGGAGGAGCAGGGGCTCACCCAGATCAGCGCCGCCGACGAGCTTACGAGCGTCATCGAGCAGGTGATCGCGCAGAACCCGAAGCCGGTAGCCGACTTCCGCGGTGGCAAAGACGAGGCGATCAAGTTCTTGGTAGGGCAGGTCATGAAGGAAACGCGCGGCCGGGCGAAGCCGGATCTGGTACAACAGCTCCTGCGCGATCAGCTCGGCAGATAGCCAATGATCTGTATACCCTATACCACTAGGGAGGCTGTGCTATAATCCAGCCATGCGCCTGCTGAAGATCGATTCCAGCTTCGTTAAATGGTTCTACTTCGGCATGCACATCAAACGATGGCTGCTCCTGCTCCTCTTCGGAGTGGCCATCATGGGGCTGGGCTTCGGCTACTTCCTGCGCGAGGTCTACACCGTCTACGTCTTCCCCGAGTGGGCCTACTACCTCACGCTCCAGTTCTGGCCACGATGGGTGCGTGGCGCCATGTTCGTCGGCCTGAGCGCCGGCATCATTCTCGTCGCCATCTGGCAACTCAACCAGTCGTTGCTCTCCGCCTTCGTGCAGCCGGGCCGCGATGAACGGCTGGTGGATATTATCTACAACCATCGCTACCTGCGTCGCGGACCAAAGATCGTCGCTATCGGCGGCGGCACCGGCCTCTCGACGCTACTGCGCGGCCTCAAAGAGCACACCGGCAATCTCACCGCCATCGTCACCGTCGCCGACGACGGCGGTAGCTCCGGCCGTCTGCGCCGAGAGCTGGGGCTGCCGCCCCCCGGCGACGTGCGAAACTGCATCGCCGCGCTCGCCGATGCGGAGCCGCTGATGACTCGCCTCTTTCAGTACCGGTTCACTGAGGAGGGCTCAGGCCTGGAGGGACACAGCTTCGGCAACCTCTTCATCGCCGCGATGACCGGAGTCACCGGCAACTTC
>JACZTE010000008.1 GCA_022573935.1 Chloroflexota bacterium | reverse complement strand
AACGGTAGTGGACGGCCAGTAGTGGTCGGTCGGAAATGGTCGGATTGAGAGGTGCGCCAGATGAGTTCGTCTAACGCTCCACAGCAGCCCGCTGTCCAAGCTTCGAGCGACAGCTACGTCATCCAAGGACGAGAAGTGCGGCTCCCCGTCGAGGTGCGCGATGCGACGGCTGCCATCGCCTACTACCTCGTGCCGACGGCAGCCGCCCAGCGGCTCCTCGCGCCAGCCCCGCTCCGTATCGCCCAGGTGCTACCTGGCCGAACGCTCTGTAGCATCGGCGCGATCGAATATAAAGATTGCGATCTAGGCACGTATTACGAGATCGCGGTGACCTTCCTCGTGAACGAGAAGGGCCACCGGACGCTGCCCTACGTGGGCACCGTACTGGGCATGCTGCGGGGGAGCGTGGGCGCCTACATCCACCAACTGCCGGTGAACGGTGCGTTCACCTGCGAGGCGGGCAACACGATATGGGGCTTCCCGAAGATCGTCACCGAGATCGAAATGTCCACGAACGATGGTGTCCAGACGGCCGTTCTTAGAGCGGACGGGCAGCACGTGCTTAGCCACTCGGTACCGGTCGGCGGCACGCGCTCGTTCCACGACCGCACGCAAGTATCGTATGCCTACCGGGACGGCATCCTGTACAAGACCCCGTCGGTGATGAGCGGAGAGGGCGTCGGAGCGGGGCGAGGTGGCGCCGTTCTTGAACTCGGTACGCATCCTATCGCTGACGAGCTTCGCACTCTTGGTCTGCCCAAGCGTGCCATCTTCAGCACGTCCATCAGCAAGATGACGGGCCTGTTCTATGCTGCTGAACAGCTGAACAGTGGCGAGCGCTGACTCAAGTACGGGTGTTGCCGCGTGCTTCCGAGACGCGAGGCCCTTAGCCTCCGAGACGAAAGAGGTCTAAGACGGGTGCCTAGGGGGCAAGAGTGAAGCTGGAGCGGAGGAGGGGATTCGCCCAGACGGGCGGGCCACGACGGCCCCCCGTCCGGGGGCGTCCGCCCGAACTCGCGACCATTCGGCTGCGTTTAGGGCAGGCTTCCGCTTGGGAGGAGCGGAGTGCCGTCCGGGCCCGTGCGCCATATTCGCGGCGGTTGCGGTCGCTTACATCGTCATGACGATGCCATAGAACTCAGATACTCTGGGCAATCTGCTCCACCTTGGCGCTCTGTTGCCCGGCCATCGCTTCGCAGCAGGTCGCGAGCCCGCACCAGCAGGTTGTGGAACTTCAGCTACCCGCGCCCGCCTCAACCAGCGTGCACCAGGTCGACGACCTCTTTCATCGCCTCGATGGCTTCGACCGTCTGCGGATGCACGTTACAGCGAATCTCGTCGAAGCCCAGCGCTGCGAATCCGAGAAGCGTCCCATCGATCTCTTCAGCCGTCCCCGCCAACATGGATGGAAGCGCCCGAAGGCGGTTGAGCGGGTCGACGGTGTAGAGATCGAAAGACCGCCGGAGCGTCGCCGGATCTCTCCCGACCTCGCCACATGCGCGGCCTCGCCAGCTTTCCGTTACGCCTACCGGAGGCAGTGGGCACTTGGCGTTGAGGCAGCAGGCGCCTAGCCGCTTGATCCAGACGACAGGCTCCAACCGGACGGGAGCAGCATGCCTATCCCGGCGGCAGGTTCTCGGCCCGGGCAATGGGGAAATAGCGGTGGTGGAACGCCCCTGTCAGCTCGAAGATCGCCGTGCCTTCCCGGCCGTCGCTGGTGCGCACGGCCATGAGGTGCTGGCCGCCGCCTAGCTCTCTGTATGGCATGCACCACCTGCCCGTAGCTTCGATGGCGATGGCCGTGCCATTCGCTAGCACGACCTCGACTCGCCCGGCAAGGCCGAGCACATCCTCACCGTCTCGGCCGTAATCAACCGGCTTTCCATCTTTGTCAGTCCAGTGCAGGGCATGTCGAAATTCGACTACTGGGATCGGTTCGCCGCCGTCCGCGGGAGCGAAGCAGCCGTCCGTGTAGACATGAGCGCCGTTCGCGTACTCCCAATGCCACACGCCGATCATCCCGTCCGGCAACTGAATCGCAAGCCACATCCACATCGGACAACGTCGGTGGTCGCGAATTCCCCACGAGTGGTCACGCTGCCCCCACCAGTCGTCTACCTCATAGGTGACGCCTTGATGGGTGTAGGTTCCAGAGTACGAGCCTGACTGGAACATATGGCTCTGATCCCAGATGATCTCGTGTCCGGCCTTCATCGTGCCTCGCCGCAGACCGTACGCCTGCGTACGCGCCGTGAACGTCAGGTCCAGCCCTACGGGCGCCGACGCCGCGTCGACGGTCAACCGCACCGTCTTGAACGGTTCTACGATATCGATGGTCACCGGCCCGACGACGGTTGTGTGCGGATCGCCGTTGTACGGGCGCGAGTGGCGAACGAAGATCTGCTGATCTGCGATGCGCCCCATCTGTAGCGAGTCCATCTCCTCTCGCTTCGGGTAGTGCGCCATGGTCAGGATCACGACATCACCCTGGACGGTCCGTGGATGAAGCACGAAGAAGTAGCTCTCTCGCCAGTGATCGTGGTGAGTCACAACGTTGGGCAGCGGCTCGGGGATCTGGTGCACGAACAGCTCATCTTTATCGGTCAGCTTGGGCATGGCAGGCTCCTTAAGGCGGTTGTGCCGGCTACGCTAGTCCCATCAGCGGGAGCGTGCGACGCTCGGTCGAGGCTGCGAGTTCCCGCCAGATCTTCTCCTCGATCAGGCGCGCCTCCGGCGAGTCGAGCTCCTCGACGTGGGCGTGAAGGTTGATAAGCAGTCCACGCAGGGCCGCGTTGCTCCGTTCAAGGTCCGAGACGATGAGGCTCGAGTCCTCGCCGGCCGCTGCCTCCTTCAGCCTCTCGCGTAACTCGGTAGTCCGGACGGCAGGCGCGGCCTCGGCGAAGAGCCGTCGCAGCGCGCCGTTCTCCTCGACGCGCCAGGCGGCGGCGCGCCCGAACTCGTGGCGCACCGCGGCTAGCATCGCGCCGAGCGCTAGCAGGCTCGACTGCTCGTAGCCCGGCCCCAGCGCGGGGGCTGTCTTGGTCATGAGGTGAGTGGTAGCGATCTCTAGGAAGCGCGTCATGTCGGGCTTCATGATGCATGGCCCAACTCGGACAGAATGGCGCAGTCCTGCCGGTTCCCCATCAGCCAAGCAGCGACGGCGAGGATCAGGTCCTGGTTCTTTCCATCCGTGAATTCCTTGGCGCTCGAGACCCAGATCGCCTGTCCTTTCACGCTCGAAAACAGCTCCCACCAGCGCAGGGAATGAGGGTCGGCGCGCAGACCGCTCGCCTTCTCCCAGATGCCGATCGCCTCCTCACGCGAAGCGATTCCGCCGACGCGCCCGTCTGCGCTGCGCCATACGGGATTAAGTCCCCACGCCAAATCCTCAAGCGGGTCTCCCAGGTGAGCCATCTCCCAGTCGAGGATGGCGCGGATCACGCCGTGCTCATCGAACAAGAAGTTACCGGTGCGATAGTCGGCGTGGACGACGCCCACCCGTTGTGCCGGTAGCGGTGGATTGCGACGCAGCCAGCGGATCGCTGCCCGCGCGATCGGCTGCGGGCACAGCTCGTTGCGATCGATCTGCTTCTCCCAGTACCCGAGCTCTCGCTTCCAGCATCCTTCGGGGCCGACAGCTTCCATGACCGCATCGATCCCGATTGCCGCAGGATCGACCTTGGCGATCTCCCCCAGGATCGTCCATTTCTGCGGTGTGAGCTCCTCCGCGTGCTGGGAGGCAAGCCGGGCATTGGACTGCATGCCCACGATCTCCTCCATGATAAAGAATGGATAGTCGAGCCATTTCGGGTCCTCCTCCAACCAGAGGGCCTCGGGAACCGGCACGGGCGTGCCTTGAAAGGCGCGATACACTCCGAACTCAACAGCGCGCTCGGTTTCGATCAGGCTACCGGGCGGGTCGCGCCGGAGGATGAGGCGGCGCGACCTGGCCTCGCCCTCCTCTCGATACGCCAGAACGAAGCGATAGGTCTCTCGAGAGGCTCCGCCGAAGATGCGCTCTAGATCGACGACGCGGATGTCCTCTGCGCTCGGCAGCTGCTCGCTGAGGTATGCAGCCAATCGATCTTCGAGCGACCCCTCAGCCGAGGCGTCTGTCCTATCTCCCACGGATCCCCTCGCTGAGCTGGTTCCTGGCCTGGCTTAGGTACGTGACGAGTTGCTCTCTATCGCAGCCTGAACTTGAGATCATAGTGCGCTGCCTCCGGACTACGTCACTCCCTCGTCGCTACGACTAGCACACGCCGCCGGTATGGCCGCTGCTCGAGCGTCAGCGAAAGCTCCGCGACGAGCGCGCCGGCGGCGGCCTCGCCCATCTCTTCGGCCAGCGCCTCCCTTGCGTCGAGAAGAGCGGAGTAGGTTGTCGTCATCGGCTCTGGCCAGCCCGGAGTCTCCTCGTACGCCTCGACGCGAAATCCCGCATCCGCCAGCAGCGGACGATAGTCATCGACAAGATCGGCCCCGAGGATCGGGAGGCCGGCGGCGCGATCCCGATCGAGTTCGTAGACGGTGAAGACGAACCGGCCGCCAGGGCGCAGGATGCGAGCGGCCTCCACCATAGCGGCCCGCTTGTCGGGTGCGTACTGGATTGCGTCCTCGCTCATGACGCCCGCGGCTACATCGGCGTCCAGACGGGTATCGGCGAAGGAACCAACGACGAACCGTGCCTGCTCGGCCAGCCCGAGCTCGGCCGCACGGGCGCTGGCCTGCTCCGTCGCGACGCGCGACAGGTCTACGCCGATGAGGCGCGCGCCTGTCTCGCGTGCCACCCACAGGGCCGGGCCAGCCATGCCGCAGCCGAGGTCTACGAACGTCTCATCGGTGCCAAGGCGAAGTTCGACGGAAATTCGTTGGAGCTCTGGCAGCGTCGTAAGGCTGATATGGCCGAACTCCTCCGGGAAATCGAGGCCTTCCGCGTGCTCGTGCCACAGCCGGCGCAACGTAGGGCTTTTGGCCGTGCTCCCATACACTGCGTCGTAGCCAGACGAGACGATATCTTGCTCCATTGCCGCGCCCTCCTGCGATGCTGCCGGTGCGTATTCCCCTAACAGCCTCGCGGTAGATCGATGGTGGCCGTGACGATCTCCTCGCTGGTGTGCGAAGTAGCCTTGGCCAGAAGGAAGCGAGCGGCTGGCGCTCCCACATCGCCCGTATTACAGGCGATGTGGGAGCACCCCTGGCCTTCCAGGTCGAGGATGCGGCCCGCCATCATGGGTACGATCGCGTACTGAATGTTCGGTCTACCCTGGATCATCGCTCCAACGCCATGTTGCTCCCAGGCCTCGCCTACGGTGATGGCGTTGTTGAAGCCCGCGGGCTGCTCCCAGTTGCGATCGCTGTGAGAAGGGTTCAGGACGATCTCCACGCCAAGGCTGTCGTAGCGCTCCACAAGCGACTCGTGGAACCCATCGTAACAGATAAGGATGCCCATGCGGCCCAGCGCGGTATTCACGGGGTGGAGGTCAAGTCGGTCGCCGGAGGAGAAATGGAAGCGTCGCTCGAGCGGCCGCGATAGGTTGTGCTTGGGCACACGCTGTAGGATAACACCCTTCGGGTTGAACAGATACGCGATGTTGTACACCTTTCGACCGAGGACATGGCGGCCCTTCACTGGCTCGTCTTCGATCGTAGGAATGTAGATCGTGCCCGCTTGCAGGTAGCAGCCATAGCGCTTGGCGAGATCCGAAAAAGTCTTCCGGTAGATCGCCTCAGCGTCCAGCGCCGTCTCAAGGAAGATCGTGGTGACGCCGATCGTGCGGAAGCGCCAGCAAGCTCGAAGGAAGCGTCTCCAATTGGGTGGAATGCCCCGTACGATCGCCTGCTGAATCGTCGTACAGTCTCGGATGTTGTCATAGATCTCGGGAACGAAGCTCAGCCATAGCCCGACCGTCTCCGGGAAGCAGACGATGGTTGGCAGGCTGAAATCTACCTTCGTCGCTGCCTGCTCCATGAGTCCTTCCATGCGGCGGCGAAACGTTTCGCCGCTGGCGTAGTCGTCGATACTCGCCCGCATCTGTATCGCGACCAAGTTCGCTTGCATCAGCCGTCACCTGCCTCTCCGGCTTGGGGGACCGTTGCTGCATGTATCGGTGCTTCGTCGACTGGCACCTCGCAGAGGGTGCGCCCCTCGCTTATCCACGATGCGTCGCCCCAGATCAAGTCAGTCGGCGCAGGCGTCCGCTCTTGCCCTACAGAGGCGCGCGTCCGCAGCGGCAGCTCGGGGAGAAAGACGCTAACAGCGAAGGCGAGGATCGCCACCAGGAGCCCTGCGAGGAAGACCTCTTGCAGGCCGTCGGCCAGGACACCGCGCATCGCAGCGAGCGTCTGATCGTAGAGCGCGGGCCCAGTGTCGCCGAAAGCGGCGAACGTCCCGCGTAGCTGCTCCAGCGCCTGGGGGCTGAGCAAGATGCGCGGCTCCTCTAGCTGGCGGAGCGCTTCCGGCGGAGCTACGCTGGCCACCTCCTCCGGCAGCCGTCCAATGAGGCCGCCCTGGATCTGCGTCGTAATGATGGTGCCGAAGACGGCGATGCCCAGCGTGCCACCGATCTGGCGGAAGAACTGACTCGATGCTGTCGCCACGCCCAGCAGCCGGTCGTCCAGGGCGTTCTGGACGGCCAGGCCGAGCAGCGGCATGCTGAGCCCCAGTCCCAGGCCCACCACGATCATCCCCGCGATGGGCAGGGCCAGGCTGGCCTGCTCGTCCAGCGTAGTCATGATGGCCATCCCGCCCACCAGCACTACGCCACCGGCGATGACCATCCATCGATAGCGACGTGTCCGGCTGGCCACCATGCCGGAGGCAAGGCTGGCGGCGGTCAAGCCGAGCATCAGCGGCATATTGACCAGGCCGGAGTTCGTCGCCGAAGCGCCCAGCACGCCCTGGATGAACAGCGGCATGTAGCTGAGCGCTCCGAACAACCCGATGCCCGTCAGGAAGGCGGCGGCGGATGCCACCACGAACGTCCGCTCTCGAAAGAGGGAGAGCGGGAGCACCGGGTCCGCTGCTCCACGCTCGATCGCGAGGAAGGCGAAGAGACCCAGTCCTGCTATCCCCAGCAACGCTCCGATCGGGGCGGAAACCCATGGGAAGCGGTCGCCCGCCCAGGCCAGCGCCAGCAGCAGGGGGATCACGGCCCAGAGGAGGGCGACCATCCCCATCCAATCGATAGGCGCTGCTCGCCGCTCCGACTCGTCTGGGCGCTGCCAGCGCATCCCCTTCGTTAGTACCGCCAGCGCTAGCAGGCCAAAGGGCACGTTGATGTAGAAGACCCAGCGCCAGCCCCAGTGGTCGGTGACGAAGCCGCCGAGGAGCGGTCCGGCGACGCTGGCGAGACCGAAGACGCCGGTGAAGAGTCCGAAGTACCGTCCGCGCTCCGCCGGCGGGAAGAGATCACCGATGGTGGCGAAGGCGCTGGCCATGATCGTCCCGCCCGCCAGCCCCTGCACGGCCCGAAAACCGATGAGCTGCAACATGTTCTGTGAGGCGCCGGTAAGGGCCGAGGCGACCATGAAGAGGGCGATGCCACCCATCAGGAACGGCTTGCGGCCGTAGAGGTCGGAGAGCTTGCCCACCAGAGGCATGGCCGCGGTAGCGGCGAGCATCGATGACGTCAGCACCCAGCTATAGAGACTCAGCCCGCCCAGATCGCCGATCATGCGCGGCAGCGCCGTCGTTACCACAGTCTGGCTGATGGCCGACACGAAGAGGGCCGCCATCACGGCGGCGATGACCAGGACGCGGCTACCGTCCGGTCCTTCCGGCGCCATCGCCTGTTCCTCTATCTCGCCGCTGAGCATCGCGTTACCCACAGCCTCAGGCAGCCGGCCGCCGCGCTCCAAACGCCGTTGATCCCCCAGCAACCACGAAGGCAGCAGCGAAGCCCAGAGCAGTAGCGCTCAGGCCCGGCACGCCTGCCGGGAAGGGGAGCCGCAGGACGTCTTGAAAGAGGACGGACATCGCTGCCGTCCATCCAGGTATCTCCAGCGGCGCCGCCCAGTTGTAGAGTAAAAAGCCCAGCCCCCAGGCAAAGGCGCCACCCAACACCGGCGGCGATATACTTCCGCTGGTGATCTCCAACCGTCCGTCAGGCCGCAGCCGAGTTTTCTCCGTCACCCGGAACCACCAGCGACGCACCAGCCTGACTGCCAACAGCACGCCGAGCAGCGGCGCGAAGGCCGCGCCCAGCAGCAGGAGCGTGTCGCCATAATTGAACGGGTCGAGGAGCGCACCGCCCAGTGCGAAGACCGCTGCACCCCCGACTGCCGCCGGCAGGGCGACGTCCGCCTTCGGCACCCAGCCGCGCACTGTCGAGGACAGCGCGTAGAGGCTAACGAAGGCGCCGTCCAGTTCCAACACGACCAGCAGTACCAGGGCGAGCGCCCCGGCTGGCGTCGCGAGCAGGAAGCCCGCCAGATCGTGGCCATCGACCGCTGGCACAAAGAGTACGCCCAGGAGCACGAACCAGACCGTCATCCCCGCCAGTCCGGCGAAGGCGGCGCGACCTGCCCGTCGCGCGGTCCCCAGGCGTCCAAGGTCTGTGGCGACGGGAAGCGAGATGAGAGCGACGGCCGCGACGATGTCGACGGCGCCAGTCATGTCCGGCCAGCCGCCCGTTGGCTCACGCTTGAGCATCGCCGAAATGCCGAAGTCGGACCAGGCCGAGTATGCGAAGACGACGGCGATGAGCAGCGTGAGCGCCACGCTCGGCACCAGCCAGCGACGGATCACCGAGCTCGGCCCGGCGAGCACCATGAGGAGCACCAGCGCTCCGAAGATCGCTGCCCAGAGCGGCCGGCCGCCGCCCAAGCCCTGGCGAGCCATCACGACGGCGGCCACCTCGGCGGCGATGGCGAGCTGAACCGCACCCCAGGCCAGGTGTCGAAAGCTTGCGAGGACGCCGTACAGGTTCGCGCCGGATTCGCCCAGAGCAGTTCTGTGGAGTACCACGCCCGGCCGGTTCTCGGCCGCGCCCAACCGCACCGCCGCGGCCACCATCGCTGAGCCCAGCGCAGCACCGATGACGGTCGCGACGATCGCCTGGGGGATGCTGAGCGCCGGCACCAGCCAGGCGCCGACGACCAGCAGGTAGAGGCCTGTGCCCAGGTTGGCCCACAGCGCCAGGTGGCCTAGCGTGCCCAGCGGCCGATCGGCGTCGGCCAACGCCCTAACCGTCGTCCGCTCCAGCTCGTCGAAGCGGAGCGGCAGACGACGAGCCGGAGCCTCGCTGCCGAGGTCGAGAAGCGCCATCACACCACCGCCTCCGAGGCCGATTTCTCCACCTCTATGGCGATGGCGCGGTCAGCCTGCTGAGGCTGCCAGTTGTTGCGCCAGAACTTGAGATGGCCGTAGCCGCCCGCCAGGTGGAGCCACTTGATCATGCCGGGGATCGCGGTGTCGTACGGCTTCCAATTGCGGTACTGGTAAGGCTCCCACGCGTGGTAGATGATCACCTCCCCAGGCCGCACCGACGGCGAGAACTTGACGCGTACATGGAAGTCGTCGAAGTCGTTGTACGCGCGCACCTCGTCGTTATCAGCCAAGCCTCTGGCGACGGCGTCGCGCGGATTCATCATGAGGAATGGTTCGCCCCGGTGCGTCTGAAGCATCAGCCTGTTGGCCACCCAAGTGGAGTGAATGCTCCACCTGAGATGGCCGCTCACCATCGTGAGGGGAAACGAGCCGCCCATCCGGGGGTTGGGCTTGTGGCGAGGCAGCGCCTCGTCCGCCTCCAGGAACCACTCGTGGTCGATGTAGAACTGGATGCGGCGGGTGAGAGTGGGATAGGGCATCTTCCGCTCGATGTGCCAGCGCAGGGGCGAGACTGTCTCGTTTTGCTTGATGTCCGTCGCCATGTTGAGCCCTTCTGCCGTCTGGCCCAGGCCCGTGAAGCGTACGATGCCCTTCTTGCGAAACGTCTCGAGAGAGGTGCGCTCCGGCAGCGCGCCGACGCGCACGGTATCGCGCACGATGTCCTCGGCCAGGGCATCGCCGTCGTGCTCGCGCATCGCACCGTGCATCGTGAAGCGCTCCACGAGCTGGTCGAGCGGGAACTCGCGGCCGTCGGCGTCGGTGACCGTCGTCATGCCGCGGGCCTGGGCACGCTCCTGAAGTTTGCGGGCCAGCAGCGTGAATATCTCCCATTCCGGCTTCGACTCGCCGACGGGCTTGACCGCTTGCTCGGTAAAGGTGAGGAAATTGACATGGGCCGTAGGGAAGCGGAAGTCCGTCTTCTCGTAGAAGCCTGCTGCCGGCAGCACGATGTCCGACTGGAGAGCGGTGGCGCTCATCCGCACATCAACGGTCGTGATGAGCTTGAGCTGCGGCCAGAGACGCTCGCGCAGGATCTTGTAGCCACCCCGAGTTCGCCGCAGCGTCGAGCAGCCAACTTCTATAAGCACGCGCGGCGGCCGGTCTGGAGGCGGTAGTGCAGCACCCTCCCACCAACCTTTCGCGACGGCTTCCTCCAGGTACTCGCCCAACGGTCGCTTCATCGCCGGGTCCGACCACTCGGGCCGGTTCCAGACCTCCTTATAGCCGGCATGCCAGTACCAGTAGAAGGCGGCTGGGACGGTCAGCGGTCCGGACGGGTACGGCAGCAGCACCCGCCGCTGCGCCTCCGCTTGCTCGACGCCGATGGCACGCATCTCCTCCGTGAGCGTGGGATCTTCCTTGAGGAGCTCCTCTTCAATGTCTAGCACGCGGTCTGCGAGCTTGATGAAGCCCTCGATGCCGGCGTGGTCCTTCACCACTGTCCCCACCTGGAGCTGGCCGGTGTTGAAGCCGCGCATGCCCGTACCTTTGCGGCCAAAGTTGCCGGTGAGCGCCAGCAGCAGCGCCTGCGAGCGCTCGATCAGGTCGCCGTGGTAGTACTTGTTGACGTTAAAGCCCTGCAGGATATGAACGCGCTTCGCGTCTGCAACCATCTTAGCCAGTCGCCGGATGACCGAAGGCTGAACGCCGGTAATGGACGCTGCCTGCTCTGGCGTGTAGGCGTCCAGCCGCTCGCGCAGCAGCTCGAAGACTGTAGTGACCTCTATCTGCTCGCCGCCGGGAAGGGTGACGGCGAAGCGCCCTTCCAGCGCCGGCTGGCCTTTCACTCGCAGCGTGTCGCGCGGTGCGAGCACAGGTCCGCCGGAGGTCTCATCCCACACGTAGAACTGGTCCTCGCGCACGTCCGGCTCCTCGGGCTCCAGGTCGGTCTGTCGCAGGTAGCGGCGGCTATCCAGGCGAACCAGGAGGGGAAGGTCCGTCTGCTCGACGACGAAGTCACGGTTCACCCACCCCTCGTCGATGATGATCCGGCACATGGCCAGCGCCAGCGCCGCGTCCGACCCCGGCTCGACAGGCACCCAGAGGTCGGCGTGAACGGCAGAGGCGTTGTAGTCCGGCGAGATGTTGACGACTTGGGTGCCGTGGTAACGCGCCTCGTAGATAAAGTGGGCGCTGGGGATTCGGGTGAAGACCGGGTTCATGTGCCAGGTGAGGATCAGATCGGCGTGAAACCAGTCATCGACGGACGAGACGAAATGAAACTTGCCGAACGTCTCGTAGAGACCGACGTTGAAATCGCCGATCATGCCGTTGGTATCGAGCACCGTTGCCCCGATCAGCCGAGAGAGGCGCCAGCCGGGCAGCGGCCCGTTGACGATGCCGCCGTTGCCGGGGCCGGTCTCGTAGATGATCGACTCCGGCCCCACCTCCTCCATCGCATCGAGCATGCCGTCTGCGACCACGGTGAGCGCCTCGTCCCAGGAGATGCGCTCCCACTTGCCGGCGCCCCGTTCGCCAACACGCCGCAGAGGGTAACGCAATCGCTCTGGCCCGTACATGACGTCGCTGAAGCAGGCGCCCTTCTGGCAGCCCCGGGGGTTCA
>JACZTE010000263.1 GCA_022573935.1 Chloroflexota bacterium | reverse complement strand
AGCCTGCTAGCCGCCGCCTGCTCGGCTGGCGCGGAAGAGGCTATCCGCGAACCAACTTCTGCGCCGAGCGACGCCAGCCGCATCTCCAGCGAAGGCGCGCCTGGCGACGAGTTTCCGGCGGAGGTCGTAAACAGCTGGGGCGTGACCTCTGTTGAGGGCTACCTCGACATTGACCGGCGTCAGACCACCGACGAACCATACGATCCCCCGGCCGGCGTGCTGCGTATGACCACCTTGATGAGTATGGTTAGCCTGCCCCTCGATGGGCGGGTTAGAGAGAGCCAGGCGATCGTCGTCGGCACGGTTGTAGCGATATCGAACCCACACTACAACTCCGTAGACGGCGGTTTCTGGCACGAACCCACGTACGCCAGGCGAAGCATCCTCCAGGATGTCACGATCGAGGTGGAGCGCGTTCTCGGCGATACAGCAGAACTTACCGGAGCTGGGGGTGCTCAAAAAGAATTGATCGTGGTCACCATTTGGGGTGGTCAGATTGTAGTGACGTTCGACGAGTCGCTCGACCCTGAATCGCTGCCCGAAAACGTCGAGCCCGGAGACATGTACGTTGAACGGGTGATCCCTAACGTGGAGGTCGCTGAAGGGGATCGCGTGCTCGTCTTTCTCAGCATGCAGATGATGCCTTGGTTCGGCGCGCCGATGAACTCGGAGATGCCGTGGGCGCAGAAGCCCGTTGAACCCTGCTCAGATCAGCCGGTGGGAACGAAGGTCATTGTTTACGGCGTATGGCACCATCTCGGCGCTGCAGACCAGCACATCACGGTCACAGAACGCGCAGTCACCCTTGAAGAGCTAGCAGCGCTGGCACCTGAGGCACAAGACACCGCGTTTGCGGAACGCGCGGTCACGTTCGCCGAGCTGGAAGCGATGGCCGACGCAAGCCTCGGGCAATCGCTTGAGGATCCCAGCGCTCCGCTCGGTATCGGCAACGGCTCACCCTCCGTTGATGATCATCCTCCGCCACTCTGCTATACTCGCCATCCGCCCCCTCCGCCAGACGAACCTTCTCACCACCCCGGGTACGAGGACTAGCCCTTCGAACCACCCAGCCCGGCCTCAGCAGGCATCGCGGCCGCTGATCGCTTGGCCGCTCGATACGCTGCGGGCGTTTGGCAAGTTGGCGCCTGTGGACTACCATTGACGCCACGGGAATGTGTATACTAGCAGTAACGCTGCCGCCGGCAACGATGAGTGCGGCGAGTGTGCGAAATCCCGCACGTCTTCCTTGACGCGATAGCACAGGAGCAGCAGGCATGATCGGCCATGACACTCTGACCCCGGAAGAGCGCGCCTACCAGGACGAGTGCAACGCCTTCCTGGCGGAGCAGCTCGACCCGGAGCTGGTCGTCCGCATGGACCGCAGCGAAGTGCTCTACCCCACCGAGTTCATCCGCATGATGGGGGAGCGCGGCTACCTGGGCGCCTGCGTCCCCGCCAACGAGGGGGGCGGCGGGCGCAGCATCCTGGAGGACGCCCTGCTCAACGAGCGGGTGGGCTACCACGGCTCGGCGGCGCTGGCCTGCGCCCGCACGTTCACCTCGCACGTCGGCTGGGTCCTCGCCCGCTACGGATCCGACTCGATCAAGGAACGCTACCTTCGGCCGATGCTGAAGGGCGAGAAGATCACGGCCCAAGGGCTGACCGAGCCCGGCGCCGGCTCTGACCTGGCCGGCATTCGCACCACCGCCCGCCGCTCCGGCGACCACTACGTCGTCTCGGGCGAGAAGCGGTTCCTGGACGGCGCCCAGAGCGCCCACTTCATCTCGTGCGCCGTCCGCACCGCCGATGGCGACGACCCGCGCAGCACGCTCAGCATGCTGCTCATCGACACGGCCAGCCCCGGCTACGAGATTCTGGAGCCGCACGATAACTGGCTCGGCTTCCGCGGCCTCGGCTCGGCCTGGGTGCGCTTTAACGACGTGGAGGTGCCGGTCGAGAACCTGGTGGGCGAGGAGGGCAACGGCTGGAAGTACCTCTCGGAGGAGCTGCTGATCGAACGCATCGTCGCCACCCGGGCGCAGCTCGGCCAGGCGCTGCGGGCGCTGGAGATCGCCGCCACTTATGCGGAGGTGCGGGAGACCTTCGGCAAGAAGCTGCGCGAGCACCAGTGGGCCGCCTTCAAGGTAGCCGAAGCGTCGATGCGCCTCGACGCGGCCGCCCTCCTCAACACCCGCGGCGGACGCCTGCTGGACGCCGGACTCTGGGAGGAGGCGAAGATGGAGGTGGCGATGGCCAAGTGGTTCGGCGTGGAGGCCGCCTGGCAGACGGTGGACGATGCCCTACAGCTTATGGGCGGCATCGCCTACACTCAGAAGTATCCAATCGAGCGCATCCTGCGCGACGTTCGCGCGTCGCGCCTGACCGCAGGCAGCACGGAGATGATGGCGCTGATCATCCAGCGCCGCGCCTTCGATCGGCTGCGCGACCCAAACTTCCGGCGCGAACTCGTCGGCCGCGAGGTGGAAGGATCGCCTGTAGCTCGACGGAGCGCGGAACGGGTATCGAGATAGGTGTAGAGAGAGAAGCGAGGCAGACAGCGTGGCAATGAAAA
>JACZTE010000007.1 GCA_022573935.1 Chloroflexota bacterium | reverse complement strand
AACTCGTGCATGTGGCGACGGGCGATGAGAGAGTACCACTGCGCGGGCGCTGTCAGCCCGTAGGGAACGTAGTAGTCGCGGGCGATCGCGCCGCCCGGCATCGCCGAGACGTCATCGACGACGGTATCCTGCGCGCGCCTGCCGGAGTAGCTGTTCCATCCGGCCGGAATGAGCACGTAGTCGGCAGCGCCCGAGGTGACCGCCATCGCGGCGCTCTGCAGCGACGCGACAGGGGCGGCGCCTCCCATATGGAGCGTCGCCGCGTAGCGCAGATCCTTCATGCCCAGGTTGGCCGCCAGCTCCTCGGCGGTGGCGAGACGGGGAAACGGCATGACGCCGTCGATCTGCTTGGTGCTGAGGCCCGCGTCCTCGGCCGCGCGCACGGAGGCCTGAAGCTGTAGGGCCAGGGTGCCAGTTGTCGAGTCGCGGTCGCGGGTGTACGCAGTCTCACCAATGCCGACGATACAGGCCTGATCCTTCAACAATCGCGCCCTTTCATCGGCCTGCGGTCGGACGCTAGCTCCCGCCCGCGACGCCGCTCTGCGCTGGAGCTCCCTTCAGCCGTTTCACAGGCTCGATGCCCGTGAGCCGGGCGAGGTTGAGGCCGAGTATCTTCGCTCGAATCTCGTCGGTGATCGCGGGATAGCCCCACTGCTGCTGGAGCTCTTCCGGAATCTCGAGGTTCTTGATGTAGTCGACGCACGCCTTCATGGTGACGCCGGGCCAGTCCAGCCCGAAGACGATTTTGTCAGGGCCCGCCCATTCCAACGCCTCGCCGATCAGGTGATAGCCCCGGTACGGAGCTCGGGCGAACCAGCCGACGATGCCCGAGATGCCGATGTAGAGGTTCCGGTGCTTGCCGGCCAAGCCGAACAGCTCCTCGTGGTACGGCCAGCCCATGTGGTAGGCGATCACCTTCAGCTCCGGAAAGGCGAGGAGGACATCGTCCAGCAGCAGCGGCAGCGTGTACTTCGTCGGCTGCGGCACGACATACGCCATCCCCATGTGGATGGTGAGCGGGATGTCCAGCTCGCACGCCTTCTCGTAGAACGGCCACATCTCCGGGTCGTTGAGCGGGCCATCCTCCGGCGCGTAGACCTTGCAGAGCTTCGCGCCGTGGTTCTTGACTAGATACTCCATCTCCCAGATCGCGTGCTTGACGCCACGATGCAAGATGGGCCCGACGTTGCATTCGAGGAAGAGCCGGTCCGGGTACGGCTCGATCTCCTTGATGATGAAGCCGTTGGTGGACATGGGAGCTGCGTAGCCCGTGACGTCCATCATCGACTCGCGCAGCCCGAATGCGACGTCGACACCGCATTCGTCCATCTGCTTGATCAGCTCCACGGCCCGGGGCGGCGCCATCTCCTTAGGAGCGCCCCAGACCCGGGCGACGCCGGTCATGGCGCTCCTAAACCAGCGCGAGAGATCGGGATAGTAGCTCACCTCGTCGAAGCTCCCCATAAGGTGGCATTCGGAGGCTGCGATGAAATACTCTTTGTCTGCCACGCTACTCTCCTTCCACTAGCAAGCCAGCGGTCATAACCTTAGCCGCTCGCTGTCTCCGCAGTCAAGACGACGGCTCGCCCGATCGGTTCGCCTACCCGTCCAGAACGAAGACCGGGAGCGACTGCTTGGGGTGGTCTTCCCACTCGATGTGAACGGGCGAGCCGATCTCGAACGGAGCGTCCTCCGGCGCGCGCAGCTGGGCGATGACTCGCGGCCCCTCCTCCATCTCGACCAGCAGCACCGTGTACGGCACCGGGAACGCCGGGTGCGTCTGGTGTCGCACCACCGTGTAGCTATGAATCGTGCCCCGACCGCTGGATGCGACCCACTCGTGGTCGAAGGAGTGACACTGCGGGCAGATGGGGCCCACCAGGTAGCGCACCGCGGAGCAGCTCGTGCAGCGTTGGAAGCTGAGCTCATGCCGGTTCTGCGCCTCCCAGAACGGCGCCGTGTCGCGATCCGGCTGCGGATAGGGACGCGGGGAGTCGGCCATCAGTACGCCTCTCGCGATAGGATGATCGCGCTGGTGGGCACGCCGACACCGCTGGTCACGAGGCAGGTCTTGACGTCGGGAACCTGGTTGACGGCGGTGCCCCGGATCTGACGGACACCCTCGACGATGTGCCCGAAGCCGTGGAGATACCCCTCGCCCAGATGGCCGCCGTGCGTGTTCATCGGCATGCCGCCGTCGAGCTCCAGGCGGCCCTCGTGGAAGAGTCGCGGCGCCTGCCCGGGCTCAGCGAATCCGTACGCCTCTAGCTGCATCAACACCATGGGCGTAAACGGATCGTAGATCTGCGCGACATCGATGTCCTTGGGCGTCAGCTCGGCTATCGGATAGATCTGCGCGGCGGCCGCCTCCGACTCCTCGAGCCGGGCGAGGTTGGTGCGCTGGTAGCTGGTCATCATCTCCGAACGGCTGCCCGTGCCCTGTGCCGCGGCGGCGATGTACGCGGGCGTCGACTTCAGCCGCTTTGCCTTCTCCGCGGAGACGACGATCGCGGCGCAGGCGCCGTCCGTATCGAGGCAACAGTCGAGGAGGCGTAACGGCTCGGCGATCCAGCGGGAGCTCTGGTGATCCTCGATGGTAATCGGCCGCTCGTACATCATCGCGTGCGGGTTCGTCGCCGCGTGCTTGCGGGTGAGCACCGAGACCCGGCCCAGCTCCTCGGTCGAGTGGCCGTACTCGTGGAGGTAGCGCTGGCCGAAGATGGCCACCCACTGCGCCGGCGTCACCAGGCCGTGGGGCAGGTAGTACTGCCGCCAGTGCGTTACTCCGCCGCCCAGGCTGGACTGCCCGAACCGAAGCTCCGAGCGTTCGTTCAGCGACCGGAAGGTCACCACCACGTCGGCCATGCCGGAGACGACGGCCGCCACCGCTCCCGCGATCGTCCCGCAAGCGGCGCCGCCGCCGTGGGGCACTTCGTTGAAGAAGCGCAGGTTCGAAAGATTCAGCGAGCGCAGCAGGTCGATCTCGTAGATATCGTCGTTGGCGCTCATCTTCACGACCGCGTCGACGTCGTTCGTCGTGAGGCCGCAGTCGTCCAGCGCCTGCAGGATCGCCTCCAGCGCCATGTGCAACGTGCTCCGGCCGGAGTCCTTCGAGAACTCCGTCTGACCGATGCCGACGATAGCCGCCTTGTTGCGGATCGTCATGCGGACGCCTCGGCTCCGAGTCGCGACTTCATCGTCTCCACCGTCCGGTCGACCATCTCGTTCATCGTGCCGCCACGGACGGCGAAGGAGGCGACACCCAGCGTGTAGAGATGGAGCGGGAAATCGATGGCCACGCCGACGCCGCCGTGCAGCAGGTGGCTGGTCTGATAGATGCGATCCGCCGCCCGCACCGCCCACTGCTTCGCCAGCCAGATCTCTTCCGTGTCTGCGGGGTCCTCCTGAAAGCGCCAGAGGGCATGGTAGGCGGCCCAACGGGTCGTCTCCGTCTGCATCAAGAGTTCGGCCGCGCGATGGCGCACGGCCTGGAACTTCGCGATCGGCTGCCCGAACTGCACGCGATTGGTGACGAACGTCGTGGTCATCTCCAGGATGCGCTGCATCATCCCAGCGAGCTCGATCAGCGACAGGGCGGTCACAATCGCATCGCAGCGCTCGTGCAGCTCGTCCGCGCGCTCGCCCGTCGCGAGCACGATCGAGCCGTCGAAGGCTGCCTCCTCGAAGTGGACGCTGAAGTAGTTTGGCCGGTCGAGCAGCTCCTGGCGCTGCAGGCGAGCACCCTCCAACGGCAGGAGGCCGAAGGCAGGCTCGCCCTCGACGATGAGCGGCGCCACGACGAAGTCGCTCACGTCCGCGAAGGGAACCAGCGGCAACGTCCCGCTGAGCGTCCCGCCGGTCGACGTGAGCGGCGGCGATGCCGGCTCAGCCGGGCGGCCGCGTCGCCGCGGGCCTTCGCAGACGGTGTAGAGCCGCTTGCCTCCTGCGAGGCCGGACAGGTGGTTGCGGAGCGCGTCGGAGGCAGGGACACTCGCGAGGAGCACGGCGGCGATGTTGCCCACCATCACCGGGGCGGGTACCGACGCGTAGCCGAACTCCTCAATGACGACGGCCGCGTTCAGCAGCGAGACGCCGCCCCCGCCCTCCGACTCCGCGACCAGCAGGCCGAACCACCCTAGCTCGGCGAACCCTTTCAGCTCCTCATCAGTCAGCGGGCTTTCGCCATGGTGGAGCGGGTACAGCCGCTCCGATGCGAACCTGTCCGCGAGATAGGACCGCGTGGTGTCCCGCAGCAGCCGTTGCGTCTCCGAGTCGCTGAACTGCATATCTTACCTCGGCAACCCGAGGCCGTGCGTGGCCATAATGTCTCGCTGAACGTCGTTGCTTCCTCCGCCGAAAAGGTTGATCACCGACTCTCTCATCTGCCGTTCGATCGTGTCGTGAGAGCTGTCGAGGATCGCCCCGGGCGAATTGCGGCGGATCAGCCCAGCGCTGCCCAGCATCTGGAGCGCTTCGCCGGTGAGCTTCACCCGGAATTCGTTGGAGAGCACCTTCAGGAGCGAGGCCTCGTAGACCGGCACCTCGCCGTTCGCCACCATCGACGCTAGTTTGAGGTCCATCACCTTGAGCGCATTGAGGTCCGCCGCCATCCCCGCGAGCGTGACCCGCGTCCACTCATCGCCCTCTCCCAGGGCCTGCGGGAGGAGCGCCTCGCACAGCGAGTCGAACAGGCGCTGAATGTGGGGGACGGCGCTGATCGCCACCCGCTCGAAATCGAGCTGGGTCGTCATGTGGTACCAGCCGCGGTTCTCCTCGCCGATCAGCGCGGAGACGGGCACGCGCACGTTATCGTAAAACGTGACGCTCGTGCTGGTACCCGACATGATGTGCAGCGGCCTCACCTCGACGCCCTCCGCGTCGAGTGGGACGACCAGCACGGAGATGCCGCGGTGCTTCGGCGCCTCGGGGTCCGTCCGGACGGCCAGCCACACGTAGTCTGCGTGGTCCGCCCCGCTGGTGAAGAGCTTCTGGCCGTTGATCACGTAGCTATCGCCATCGCGAACCGCCTGCGTCTTCAGCGAGGCGAGGTCGGTGCCGGCCTCGGGCTCTGTGTAGCCGATGGCGAACTCGATCTCGCCACGGAGAATCTTCGGGAGGTACTCCTGCTTCTGCTCTTCCGTGCCGATGCGCATGATCGTCGGGGCCACCGTGTTCAGCGTCACCAGCGGTACGGGAAGACGGCGATAGGACATCTCGTAGTTGAAGGCGTACAGGTAGAGGAGCGACTTCCCGCCGCCGCCATATTCGACCGGCCAGCCGATACTGAAGTAGCCATCGGCCCCGAGTTTGCGCCAGAACGCCTTCGTTAGCGGCCCGCCCCACTGGCTTCCCGTCCGGCACTCCTCCAAGAGTTCGGGCGTCACTGACGCATCGAGGTAGCGCCCAAGCTCCTGGCGGAAGGCGCTCACCTCGGGCGGAAACGCGAAATCCATCCTACGTCGCTCCTTGTGCGCGGTGCGCCGGCCTAGCCATCGAGCCCCAGCGGCTCCGTGCCGATCACCCGCTCCCGTTCCAGCCGGGACAGCTCATCAGCGGAGAGGCCGAGTTGGGACGACAGTATCTCGTGGTTGTGCTCGCCCAGGAGCGGCGGCTGCCGCTTGTGCGAGGCATCGATCGAGCTGAAGCGGAACGGCCAGGTCTTGAACATGTGCGTTCCCGTCAGCTCCCGCTCCAGCGGCTGGAAGAAGCCGATATGCCGCAGCCCTTCGTCTTCGGGCAGCAGGTAGGGCTCGACGACCCGGCAGGCCATGACGCCCACCGCCTGAAGCTCGCGCTCGAGCGCCTTCGCGTCATGATCCTTCACCGCCGCGGCGATGACTTCGTCGAGCGCCGCCTCGTTCTCCTTCCGCGCCGCGATCGTGGCGAAGCGCTGGTCGCTCGCCAGCTCGGCGCGACCGAGCGCCGTCGATAGCGCGGCGAACTCGTCGTCCGTAGCGACCGCGATCGTGATCCACTGGTCGACGCCGGCGACGCGATAGGCGTCGTGCGGGGCCATCCACTCGTGCTTGTTCCCCCGCCGGGACGGCACCGGCGCCCCATGCTGCACGGCGATCTGCTCCGGCGCGAAGAGGCTGTCCAGCGTCTCGCACTGCGGGATCTCAACCTCGACGCCCTTCCCCGTCTCCTCGCGCTGACGCAACGCGAGCTCAATCGACGTCACGACGTGCAGGCCGACCAGCGGGTCGCAGAAGCCGCCGCAGTACGAGGGCACTCCATCCGCGTAGCCGGTCATCGACCCGCAAATGAGTTGCTCGAACGCGATGGCATAGCCGACGTAAGTCTCCCACGGCCCGCCCACGCCGTAGCCGGGCATCGAAACGGCGATGAGCCGCGGGTTGATGCTCAGCAGCCGCTCGTTGGTCAGCCCAAGGTTCGGCATGACCCGGTTGGCGAAGTTGCTGATGACGATATCAGCCTCGCCGACCAGCCGCTCGAACAGCTCTTTGCCGGCCTCGGAGGTGAGATCGAGCGTGATGTTGCGCTTGTCGCAGTTCGTGTCATTCCACAGCGGCGCCCGCTCGAACCAGTGATCCTGGCCTACCGGCGCCCACGTGTAGCGATAGGGATCAGGGCGCTGGATCGACTCGACCTTGAGCACGTCCGCGCCGAGGGCGCCGAGCAGCATCATCGCGTACGGCCCCGCCCACAGCATCGTCAGGTCGAGCACGCGGAGGCCCTCGAACGGCAGCGACCTGGGGCCGTCGCTTGGTGCGGCGGTCGACGGCGACGCGATCTCCACCTCCTCCGCCTCGCGGAGCGGCGAGCGCTCCACCGGCGCCAAACCCTCGACGGAGTAGGTAACGCGCGGCACCTTCACCGGCCTGCCGTCGATCTCGGCCGAGTCCCAGAAGTTGCGGGCCGCTAGCTGCGGGCAGTCGAGACGCTCGGCGATGGTCTGCACTGGAGCGCCGGGCAGATGCCACGACTGGGCCTGTTCGATGATCTCGTCTCGTTTGCGCTCTTTGAGCCAGGGCTTCACGCGCTCGTGCAGCTCAGCTTCGTGCTCCATCCGGTAGAGGATGTCGCGGCCCTGGGGATGGTCCAGGACATCGCCGATGTCCATGAGCTGGCAGAGCAGTTCCCAGTGCGTCGCGGTCAGCGGCGGTATGCCGATGAACCCATCGGCGCACTCCATCACCCCCATCGGCCAGGCGTTGCCGCGTCGCTTGTGCTGATAGCCAATCATGCTCTTCACCAGCCACGGCGCGACGATCATCGATGCGGCGACCGCCTGCGCAGACAGATCGACGAACTGGAGCGGCCCGCCTTGCCTGACGTGTCGCAGTCCGATCAGCGCCGCGACGAGGGCGAAGAGGCCGGTGAGCCGGGGCGTGATTCCGCCGCCGGGACGGAGCGGCTCGCGGTCGGGATCGCCGAGCAGGTCCATCCAGCCGCCGAGCGCGTTGATCCCGAGATCGGTCGCGGCGTAGTGCGCGTACGGGCCATCGGGCGCGAACGGCGAGATCAGGACGCAGGTCGTCTTCCCCTCGAAGCGTGGCCGCACCTGCGCTGGCGTCAGCCCGAGTACGGGCAGCGCCATCTCGCTCTCCACGAACACCACGTCCGCGCTCTCGCAGAGCCGGCCGGCCGCCTCGATCGTGAGCTTCGTTCCTGGCCCAACACGGACAGTGGTCTTCCCGCGCGATAGCCATGCCCAGGTCGCGCTTCGCCTGCCGCCGTCCTTCTCATAGAACGGGGGCTCATCGCGCAGAGGCGTTCCGCCGCTCGGTTCCAATATGGTGACGCTGGCGCCCCAGTCGGCGAAATGCTTCGCGGCCATAGCAGCGGCGCCGTTCCCGGAGATCTCGACGACGTGCAGCCCTGCCAGGATTGTCACGGCGCTCGCCTACAGCATCGATTCATGGCGTGATGGTAGCGGGAAGCTGGATCGTGAGCTTCACATCGGTCGTCGGGCCGTCCTCCGTCGAGAGGGTCACCTCCGCGTCGACGAGCGTGCAGCCGTTGGACTCTCGAACCGCCAACACGGTGCCCTCGGCCACGAGCGTGCGGCCGATGTAATTCGAACCGCCCATCGTGATCTCCAGTTTGCGAAGGAACGCGTCGTTGCCGAACCACTCGGTTGCGGCCCTGCCCACGAATCCTTGCAGGAACATCGTGTTGAAGAAGATGCCCGTCGCGCCGCTCTTACGGGCGAACTCCTCGTCGTGATGGACTGGATAGTAGTCCCTCGTGCCCGCCACGGCCTGGGCTGCCCGCCTGCGCGTAAGCTCCAAGCTAACGGGCGCCAGCTTGTCGTCCGCGCTCCATGTGCTCGTCATGCCTCGGCACCCGGCGCGTGGGGGCGATAGATGAAAAACGTAAAGCTGTGGCTGCCCACCACATGGTCGAACTGATTCCGAAACGTGTCCATCGTAGAGACGAAATGGCCAGTCCCCAGTCGCGTCGTCTTCTCGTCGCTGATGGCGCTGAGCTGACTGGTCACGGAGAGGGCATCGCCGTAGCGCAGCGGCATGAGGTACTCCTGCGTCGCGTTAACTGCCACCGTAACCGGGCAGCCCTCCAAGGCGAGTTGCGACAGCGGGCTCTCCGACTCCTCTTCAGGCCACACGGGCGGCCTTGCCCACGTATAGAGCATGGCGGGCGGTGCAAACGTGCCCTGCAGCCAGGTCGTGCGGGCGTACGCCTCGTCGAAGTAGATCGGATTCGGGTCCTCGACCATCTCCGACCAATGCCTGGCCATGGTCTGGTTGACCGGCTCCGGCACGAGCCTCGGCTCGCTCTCCTTTCCGATCAGCGCTCGCTGTTCATCAGTGATGACGGGCATCGCTCCCCCACGAGGAGATTACTGGGCAACCGGTGACGCTTGATTCTAGGTGACGGCAGCCCGCTCGGCAAGTGGAGCGCTCGGCAAGAGCCCTGCACATGCGAGGGTGCCGTTCGCGGGTATGGATGGCTATTGGACGATCATCGCGCCGTCGACGACCATCGTGTGGCCGGTGACGTATGATGCGCTTTCGGAGCAGAGCCACACCACGGCCTCGGCCACCTCTTCGGGCGTGCCGAGACGGCCGGTTGGCAGGATGCGTCCAAGGTCACCAGATGCGACACCTTTGACCAGCGGCGTGTCGATGAATCCGGGACACACCGCGTTCACCCTGATTCCATCTCGGGCGTAGTCTAGCGCTGCCGCTTTGGTAAGGCCGACGACGCCGTGCTTGCTGGCCACGTAAGCGGGGAGGCCCTGGAAGGCGACTAGCCCCGCCGCCGACGACGTGTTGACGATCGCTCCGCCGCCTTGGCTCAGCATCTGCGGGATCTCCGATCGCATGCACAGCCAGACTCCCTTGAGGTTGATTGCGATCGTCCTGTCCCAGTCTTCCTCGGTGCAATCCGCCGTTGAAGACATCGTGCCAAGGACGCCAGCGTTATTGTGCGCGTAGTCCAGCCGCCCGAGCGAACGGACGGCCTCGTCGATCAGCGCCTGCACTTCGTCCGCGCGCGAGACGTCCGCGTGGACGAACGTGGCCTCTCCGCCAGCCGCCTGGATCAGCCGCACGGTCTCCTCGCCGCCTTCGTCAGAGATATCGGAAACGACGACGTGCGCGTTCCCTCGCGCGAAGGCGAGGGCAGAAGCGCGGCCGATGCCCGATCCGGCACCCGTGACCAGGGCGACCTTGCCGTCGAACTGTCCGGGTGCAATCATGCGGCCTTCCGGAGCTTGAGGGCTCGCGACATTAGATGCGCTCGATGATGGTGCCGGTGGCGAGAGCGCCGCCACAGCACATCGTGATGAGAGCGGTCGCCTTGCCAGAGCGCTCCAGCTCATGCAAGGCGGTGGTGATGAGACGGCTGCCCGTCGCGCCCACGGGATGCCCGAGGGCGATCGCGCCGCCGTTCACGTTGACCTTATCCATGTCCGGTTCGTGGACCTGCGCCCATGACAGCACGACCGAGGCGAAGGCCTCGTTCACTTCGAAGAGGTCGATGTCCGCCATCTTCATCCCCGCCTTGTCGAGCACCTTCTTCGTCGCGGCGATCGGGCCGTCCAGGAGGTAGTACGGGTCCGAGCCGATCAAGACCTGGGCGACGATCCGCGCCCGCGGCTTGAGGCCCAGGGCACTAGCACGCTCGACCGACGCCCACAACACGGCGGCGGCGCCGTCCGATATCTGCGAGCTGTTCCCCGCCGTGTGGATGGTACCCTCCTGCGCCGGCTTGAGGCTCGCTAGCTTCTCCATGCTCGTGTCGCGCAGGCCCTGGTCGCGGCTGACTACCGACGTCTCGCCGGTCGGTTTGCCGTCGTCTCCCAGCACCGGCGCCTCAACAGGCATAACCTCGCGCTCGAAGCGACACTCCTCCCATGCGCGTGCCGCCTTCTGCTGCGAAGCGAGACCGAGCGCGTCGACATCTTCTCGGCTGATGCCGCGGTTCTTAGCGATGCGCTGGGCCGCCTCGAACTGGGTCTGCGGTGAATCCCAGGGCCAATCCGGCGGCTGGAAGAAGCCAGGGCCGTTCATGACATTGGCGCCCAGCGGTACGCGACTCATCGCCTCCACCCCGCAAGCGATACCTATCTCGATAGCGCCAGCGGCGATGAGACCGGCGATCATGTGGTTCGCCTGTTGCGATGATCCGCACTGGCTGTCTATGGTGGTGGCCGCCACTTCGTAGGGGCCGCCCGCCCCCAGCCAGGCGTTGCGGCCGATGTTGTTCGACTGCTCGCCGGCCTGCGTCACGCAGCCAGCGACGATCTGCTCGACATCGGCCGGTTCGACTCCGGCCCGCTTGATCACCTCGCGCTGGGCCGGGGCCAACAGATCGGCTGCGTGCAGTCCAGCCAGCCACCCCTTGCGCTTTCCGATAGGCGTGCGCACCGCCTCTACGATTACCGCCTCAGTCATACTGATTCCTCCTTCAAAGCGACGAAAGACTAGCAGTTGCCGCCACTGGCCGTCAAGGTTGGGAGCGCAGTTGAAAGCCGCAGGGCTGCTCGGATTAGCTGCCACGCCTTCTCTACAGACAGGAGGTGTGGCGGCTAATCCTGGGCTTGACAATCTCCGCTGGGTGCTCGATACTATTGGCTAGCAAGATAGGCCCGCGTTGGGCCTGCGGTCGTTGGTGGCAAGACTCCCCGCAAGTTGAAGGCCGACGAGGAAGCGAGTTGGCGCACATGGTGGCTCCGCGTGCCGGCGTCGTCTGCCTCGGCGTAAACCCAACGGCGAGCCAAACGAGAGGGGGACAAGGCTAGAAACAACACGACCCTTATCCTTGTCTACACCCCGCGCATAAGGAGGTATCGCATGCACCACTTGAGACTGAATCTACGTATTACCATGTTGGCCGTGGCTGTCGCTGCCGTGCTACTCGCAGGCAGCCTGGGGCAGCCCCCGCGGCAGGCAGAGGCCGCGTTCACCGACGTCAACGGCGTCATCTGTGGCTATCTCCACACCCTGACGGGAGTTCCTCTTCCGAATTTCCAAGGCACCACCCTCGCCCGCATTGACCACGATCTGGGCGACGACTCAGTTACCGTCACAGCGGTGGCATACACCGATCCATTGGGTGCGTTTGCTATGCCGGATTGTAAGACGGCGCAGGCTCCGATGCCGACAGGAGCGACCCCGCCCGCCGCGAACGAGACCCGGCCCAGCGTCATTGATCTCACGTACGCCAACAACAAGATAAGCGGGGGTTCGTGCCAGGCGGACTTTGCATTCGGAGGAATCACCATGCCAGGTGGGACGATAGTCAGCCTGCAGCTCGACTTGAGCAAGAGCGAGCCAGGCGTACAGTCGACCGGTTCCTTCACGTTCGAGAATATCTACACAGACGGAACCTGCACAACGCTGAGCGGTACCGGCTTAGGCACCATCGCAGTCCAGTTCGATGCGCTCTACATGGCCGGCCCCACCATAGGTACGGCAGTAGACAGCTCCAACTGGGACAAGGATGGGGGCTTCCCACTCATCGGCAGCACTCACTGTAGTGACTGGAACGAGCTGGACCCATCGCCGCAGGCAAACCACTCCGACCCGTTCAAGCAAGGCGACTGTCCGCGTAGCGTCGGAGGTGTCGCGGAGCTGGCCGAGGCGGCAGGCACGCCTCTGGACGCGCCCGACTCCTCAGGCGCCAGCACGGGCCTCATCGCCGGCGTCTTGGCCGCCATTGCGGCTGGCGTCGTCGCGCTGAGCGGCGCAGCCTGGTACACGAAGAGGCGGCTGTAGCACCAAGCAGCGTTCGCGGACCTAGCCCGCGAGGAGCAGAACTC
>JACZTE010000262.1 GCA_022573935.1 Chloroflexota bacterium | reverse complement strand
GCTTCTCTGCATCGGAGAGGAAGCGCTGTACGCGCTCCCACGTGCGGCGAAGCTCCCGCTGGATCTCATCCATCGACTGCACCGTTGACAGCACGTCCGGTGCCATTTCGCCATCTTGCACCACATGCTGGAGCCAGTTGTCTCGCACCACGATCGTGTGGAGGAGGATGCCGCGAAAGTTCCAAAGATCGGGCTGCGGGCTCCAGTCCAGCTTGTCGTCGGGCACGTAGTCGACGAGCGTGACGATGCTGTCGTTCAGACGGCCCCACTGGGCGGTGACATCTAGCGGCGGAAACGAAGCCTCACTCATCGGGATCTCCTTCTAGCCACAGATTGACACAGATGCGCACAGATGACGCGGCCAGTGAGCGAAGGTGCGAGACGCTTCGACAAGCTCAGCATGCCGTTGGCTTCCTGCGCTCAGCATGGCGCACGCTAGCTAGGCCGCCGGGAAGCCGGCCGCCGCTTTCACCTGCTCGATCTGCTCCGCGTGGTCGCCATCGTGGATGCGCTGGAAGATGGCCCACTCCTGGCAGTTGAGCAGTCCGAACCAGGGATGCTCGTAGCGCGCCTCCAGGTTCGTCGCCGGCGACAGCGACTCGACGAAGGCGACCAGGTCGTCGTGCGCCGCTTCCAGCGCCGAGCGGGCCGCCGCCAAGGACGGCAGCTCGTCGCCAGTTCGGCCCGTTTGGGCCTCGCCTCCGCGCGTCTCGCCACGGGCGAGAGCGACGCACCCTGCCGCGTTGAGCCGCTTGCCGTCAACGACGTGCCGGAGCACTTCGAGAACGGACCACGTATCCGCATCGGGCTTGAACGACGCCTGCTCCTCTGAGATGCCATCGATGCCACCGAGGAGCTGCTCCTGCCCCTTCTGCACGGCGTTCCGAATCGCCTCCGGGCCCTTCGACACCTGATGGCTGATATAGTTGAGCAGCCGCTCACGCACTTCGTCTGTCACGGTTACCATGGAGTTCTCCTCCCTCTATCGTCGGGCTAAAGCCCGACCTACGATGGCCAGGGGTCACCGCCGGGCTGAAGCCCGACCTACCATGGCCACGGGTCGCCGTCGGGCCGAACCCGACAGCCTATCTCTGCGGGACAGGCTTCAGCCTGTCGGCGTTGGGCCAATCCCGACCTAAAGGTCGCCGTCGGGCTGAAGCCCGACCTACCATGGCCACGGGTCGCCGTCGGGCCGACCCGACAGCCCATCTCTGCGGGACAGGCTTCAGCCTGTCGGCGGTGGGCCTACCCCTCCCGGCGGCCTGCGACGCGCTCGGTGGCGGCGCTGAAGCGGGCGACGTGGTCCGGCGACCCGCGCAGCGCGCGGTTCGCCTCCAGCTCCACCTGCGCCCCTTTCTCAACGGTCGATGCGGCGTCGATCACCGCCTTCGACCAGCGGACGGCCTGCGGCGACTGATCGGCGATCTGGCGCGCCATCTCCCACGCGGCGTCGTCCAGCGCGTCGTGGGCGACCAGCTGATTCACCAGGCCGATCTCCCGCGCCTCCTGCGCCTCGACGACGCGGGCGGTGAAGATCAGCTCCTTCGCCTTCGCCACGCCGACGATGCGCGGGAGCTGGGATCCGCCCACCACCAGCCCATACGTGGCGCCGGGAAAGCGGAAGCTGGCCTGCTCCGAGGCGATGCGGAGGTCGCAGCTAACGGCGAGCACCGCGCCGCCGCCGAAGGCGAAGCCGTTGACGGCGGCGATCGTCGGCTTCGGGAAGGCCGCCACCCGCACCACCGCCTGCGCCATCACTTCGCGGCGTTCGCCGGACTCTACCGACGCGAGCGCCTCCGTCATGTCCGCGCCAGCGCTGAACGCCTTGCCCGATCCGGTGAGGACGACGACGCGCACCGAGTCGTCCGCCTCCAGCTCGTCCATCTGCTGGGCGACAGCCAGCGATAGCTCGCGGTTAAACGCGTTGCGCTTCTCCGGCCGGTTCATCCGGAGGAAGACGACGCCTTCGCGTTGCTCGCGTACGACGATGTCGGCCATAGCGCTGCGCTTCCCTTATACGATTCGGTAAATCGGTAGTGCAGGCCTTCAGCCTGCATCGCAGACCGGGCCTTCAGCCACGCAGTATGGCAGGCTTTCAGCCTGCTCTACCGACTAGGCTACCGATCAGGTCTGCATCGGCGAGGGCATGATAGCACAGCCGGCTTCACGGCTAGCGGATCGTGCCCGCCTGCCGCAGGGCGGCGATCTCGTCGGCCGCGTAGCCCAGCGACGAGAGGATCTCGTCCGTGTGCTCGCTCAAGGCGGGCGAGGCGCCCTGCACCGCGAGCGGCGTCTCGCTCATCTGGAGCGGCGGGCCCACCACGCGCACCGTGCCCACCAGGGAGTGCTCCACATCCACCTGCAGATCGTTGGCTATCACCTGCGGATCGTCCAGCAGCTCCTCGGTGAACTTGAACGGCCCGGCGGGCACCCCTCGCTCGTCGAAGAGCGCCAGCCACTCGTCCGTGGTGCGCCCTCGAAAGAGCGCCTCGACCTTCTGCACCAGGCGCTTCCCATACTCCTGCGCTTCAGGCGTCGTCGGGTCCCACTCCTCATCGCCGATGCGCTTGTCCTCGATGCTCATGGCCTCGCAGAACTTGCGGCGCAACGACTCGCTCAGGCAACAGACGACGATGT
>JACZTE010000006.1 GCA_022573935.1 Chloroflexota bacterium | reverse complement strand
GAGTTATCGCCGCTGTCGTGGCAGGCACCGTCGCCCTCGGCGGCGCGGCCTGGTACGCGAGGAGGCGGGAGGTGTAGAGCGGATGCTCCACCAAGCCGAGGCTAGGCCCTCCGGTAGCCCAGAACCCGAATGGGCGGACTCAACCTAGAAGTCACGGCCATGCCAGGGTGAGAGCGGTGCCTTGACAGCCTTCGCACTCCTGCTATAATCAGCGCGTCTTAGGCCCCGGCCATGGGCGCAGTTGGTGCCATGCTCGGTCATCAGCTACTACTCGTGTAAGGGAGTCATGACCTCTAGACCGTAGGAGGTTCGCTCTCGTGAATGCAAGCACGGTACATACGCGCAAGATCGTGGGAATACTGGCGCTCCTATTCATCGCCGTCTTGGCGATGGTGATGTTCCTCTCTGCTGAGGCGGCCGGTGACGTAGGGATGAGCCTGAAGATCACCAGCCCCGACAAGAGCACGGAGATCACGAGCATCACGGTGGGCGGCAAGTTCGCCATCCAGGTGGTGACTGACCCGGCCCCAGACGTTACTGACCCGGCGGATGTTGGTGGCTACTCCTTTGGCGTGGTCATCCCAGCGGGTGGCGGGATCGAGTACAACGGGCCGGTTGACTTCATCACCACGAATCTTCTGGATTGTCGGGTCGAGATCCATCCTCCTATCCTCGCGAACTCGACGATTACCACCTGTACAACGTCTCACACCGCTACCAAGCACTCGATCAACGTGCTGTCAGCGGGCCCCATGGACGATGGTGGTGGCGTGCTCGACGGAAGAGCCGGCGTCGAACTGGCGGACTTCGCCTATAGCTGCAACACGGAGGGCACCTACGAGATCACCGTCATCGCAGCCGACCCGCTGCAGCTTGGCGGCGCGTTCTACAGCGGCACGGACTTCTCGGTTATCCAGGTGAAGACGGTACAGGACCAGGCGGGCAACCAAGTTACCGCCAGCGCCAAGATCACCTGCGCCGAGTTGCCGACCGCCACGCCCACGCCTACGCCCACGCCGACACCGACGCCCACGCCTATGCCCACGCCCACGCCGACACCGACAGTCACGCCGACGCCGACCGCCACGCCCGTGCTGCCAACCAATCCCAGCATGGCGTTCGAGGTCTATGCCGATAAGGAGAAGACACAGCAGGTCGTGTGTGTGGGCACCGGCGTCGATCGCGAGTGCGTCGTCGGCGGCGGGGCGTTCAGCGTCGATGTCCTCGCCCTCGTGCCGCCTGAGCGCGGCTTCACCATCTACAAAATAGTGCTGCAATATACCGATAACTTGACCTTGCAACAGCAGCCAGGGATCACCGAAAACCGCTGGCCCGCATGCATATCGGGCAGCGAGACCAAAACCCCAGGAAGATACACCCTGACCTGTGGAGGAGGGTTCACAGCCAGCACGTACTCGGATGTGCTAGCGAACATCCAGTTCGAATGTAACGCCGAGGGACAGACTGGCCAGGTCGACCTCGTCGGGGGAATCGGAACCAGCAACAGCCACTACTTCAACTCGAACTTAGCCCCTGGGATTGAGGAGACTTACCTGACGTCGGTGGCGAAGGACGGCAAGCAGGTGGCCGACTCCGTCTTGATCGTCTGCGCGGTAGACACCGACCGTGACGGCTGCACGGACGGCGAGGAGCTGGGCCCAGACGAAAGGCTTGGTGGCCGGCGCGACCCCAACCACTACTGGGACTTCTTCGACACGGACCTAGATAAGGCTATCTCTTTTCTAGATCTACTGGGCGTTCAGTCGCGCTTCAACACCACCGACAACGGCGGCCTGGCGCCAATCAATCGCTTCAGCGACCCGATCGATACGCCAGACCCAGGCCCTGGCAACTACCATCCGCGGTTCGATCGCGGCGGCATCATGCCAGGCGGGGATCTGTGGGATGAGCTACCAGCAGATGGGTCGATCAGCTTTCTCGACCTCCTCTCCTTGTTCCGCCAGTTCAACCACAGCTGCATCGCACCGCCGTAGGGAGGGCGAAAAGGAGGCGCTGGGCGAGATAGTCCCAAACGCGAAGTTTGCTAGAACGAGGAGCGTCCCGACTTGGGGCGCTCTTCTCTTTCTCCGTGACCGGGGCCGCGGCCCGCTAGCCGTGGGCCACGCAAAGCCAAGACCGCATGTTATCATACGCCCGGCATGACTATCGAGACGAGCGTAGACGAGATCGTTGCCTCTCTTAAATCGGATGGCTTCGCTGTGGTCGAAGGCGTCCTTAGTCATCAAGAAGTCTCAGCGATCCGGGCCGATCTGACCAAGATCCTCAGCTCCCTTCCCACTGGACGAAACGACTTCGAGGGATTCAGCACCAGGCGGATCTACGCTCTGTTCGCTAAGACCCGGCTCTTCGATGCCCCTGCGACCCACCCACTCGTGCTCGGAGTGCTGGACCGTGTACTCGGCCCGAGCTACCAGCTTAGTGCAGCGAAAGGGAGCGCTTGTTCGCCGAACTCACTTGCCTTAAGATAGGCGTTGCCCGAAGACTCCGACCAGCCGTCTGGGAAAGGAGTCCTGGATGTCGCTTCTCACCCTCCGACGGTCGCACCGCGTACTCCGCTGATCGCCACCAACGTAGACCGCCGCGAATCCCTCGTCGTTACCAATGGCCCTTGCATTACAGGCCGTTCGGCCCATCGTTCGGCGACGCTAATGTGTGAAAATATACACACAGTACTGAACGAGCCTCGAAGGGAGCGCACATGTTTCTCTCCACTGTCCGAACGTCCCGTCGGGAGTTCCTCATCGCTGTGGGCGCGACAGGGGCCGGTGTCGTGGCGGTCCTGCTGGTCGGCTGCGGCGACGATGGCGAGCCTGACGTGGTCATGCTCGCATACGCGAAGGAGCGTATCGCAGCGCTCAGCGAGTTGCGTCAGGGCGAACCGTTGGACTTCGCCTATCCAGCGGGAGGCCAGCAGAACTTCGTCGTCAAGCTCGGCGAAGCTGCCCAGATCGGGGTTGGGCCCGAAGAGGACATCGTAGCGTTCTCTTATCTCTGCACCCACATGGGCTGTCCTCTCATCGGCCAGTACAAGGATGAGCACAAGATCATGGGCCCTTGCCCGTGCCACTTCACCACGTTTGACCTGCGCCATAACGGCATGGTCGTGCTGGGTCAGGCGACCCAAAACCTGCCTCAGATAGCACTGTTGGTCGAAGGTGATGACATCTACGCCACGGGGGTCATTGGCCTGTTCTACGGAGCCGGAAGTAACCTTCGCGATGCAAGAGTGGAGGTACGATCATGAGCAAGAGAGACAGCGGCCGAAGTGAAGCGACGGCCGCTGGCATCGCCGAGCCGGCCGACCAGGTTCCGCTGCCGCCGCCCGATGCGAAGGTCAGCACGATCGCCTGCGAGTACTGCCCCGTAGCGTGCGGCTACAAGGTCTACACCTGGCCGCTGGAGAAAGAAGGCGGCCCCGCTGCCGACGAGAACGCCTTCGGCGTGGACTATCCTGTGCAGCAGCAGACGGGCAAGTGGGTCTCGCCCAACATGCACAACGTGGTCCAGGTGGACGGCCGCCCGCATCACGTCATCGTCATCCCGGACGGCGATGCCACCGTCGTCAACGTGGGCGGCACGCACAGCGTGCGGGGAGGCGCGATCGCCCAGAAGCTCTACAACCCCGAGACACCGACGGCCGACAGGCTGCAAGTCCCGCTCCTGCGGGTTCGCGGAACGCTACAGCCTATCTCCTGGGACGCCGCCACCGATATCGTGGCGGAGGTATCGAAGTACGTCATCGAACAGCACGGCGAGCTGGCCTGGGGCATCAAGCGCTACTCGTATCAGTTCTTCGAGAACATCTACGCCATCACGAAGCTCGGCTACGAGAAGGTCGGCTCCCCGAATCACGCGCCACACCACGCTCCCGCGGAGGGTGACGATGTGCCGGGGCTGTCCGACACCGGCATCGACGCCTTCAGCGCAGCCTTCGAGGACGACAAGGAGGCGGACGTGCTGTTCATCTCCGGCTCCGACCCCTACGAGACGAAGACGGTGCGATTCACCACCTGGATGGCCGCCGGCGGGGCGAAGATCATCTACGTCGACCCGCGTAAGACGTTCACTGCCGCCTTCGCGGAGCAGCGGGGCGGGCTCCACCTCCAGCTCAAGCTCGGCACCGATACCGCCCTCTACAACGCCATCGTCCGCTACATCATCGAGCAGGGCTGGGAGGACAGCGAGTTCGTCCAGGAGCACACCGCTTCTGCGGACGAGATCGCGCAGGAAGACAAGTGGCGAAGGAAGATGTTCGGCCTATCGTTCGAGGGGTTGAGAGCGTATCTCCAATCCGACGACGCGTTTACGCTTGAAGGCGCGGAGCAGATCACCGGCGTGCCGGCCGCCAAGATCCGGCAGGCGGCGGAGATGCTGACCGGAGGCGGGGCGGCCGAGCGGCCGAAGGCTGTCATTCTGTTCGAGAAGGGGCTCTACTGGTCCCACAACTATGAGAACACCGCGGCCATCGGCAACCTGGGCGTCGTCCTCGGCTCCGTCGGCCGGCCGGGCCGGGCGATCTCGCGCATGGGAGGCCATCAACGCGGCGGGCAGAGCGCCGGCTCGTACCCCATCGACAAGTCGCCCCACGAGTTCCAGGGCAACAAGATCGAGATGGACACCGACCGCTGGACCGTGGAAGGCAAGACTCGCTTCATGTGGGTGATCGGCACCAACTGGGTGGGCGCCATGGCCTGCTCCCAACAGATCAGCGCCACGCTTCGGCGCCTGGTCCTGGAGACCCAGCCACAGGTGACCAGCACGGACACGGCAACCGCCATCGCGCAGCTCAAGGAGCGGGTCGATAACGGCGGCATGGTGCTCGTGCACCAGGAGATCTACGAGAACGACACGACCGAATTCGCCGACCTGGTGCTGCCGGCCGCGACGTGGGGCGAGGAGAACTTCGCCCGCAACAACGCCGAGCGCCGCCTCAGGCTGTACGAGCGCATCGCGGACCCGCCGGGAGAGGCGCGCCCGGACTGGCAGATCGTCGCCGAAGTGGCAAGGAAGATGGGCTTCGACGGCTTCGACTGGGCAGACTCCAACGAGATTTTCGAGGAGGCAGGCGCGGCTTCCAAAGGGAGCCGCCGGGACTTCTCCGCCCTGGTGGAGAAGGTGCAGGCCGAGGGCAGGCGCGGGCACGACCTGCTGCGGGAGTTCGGCACCACGGGCATCCAAACGCCGATACGAGGCGTCGGCGGTGATCTGGTTGGCACACCGCGCCTCCACGAAGACCTTACCTTCAAGACGGCCAGCGGCAAAGCCAACTTCGTCAAGGCGGACTGGGCCGCGGTCAAGGCGCGCAACGACCTGCTGGCGCCCGCAGGCGACGAGCTGTGGGTCACCAACGGGCGCGTCAACCACCTCTGGAACAACCTGTTCGACTTCACACGCCGCCCCTACGCGATCCAGCGCTGGCCGATGAACTTCCTGGAGATCAACCCCGCGGATGCTTCCGCTCGCGACATCGAGAGTGGCGACTTGCTACGGATCGAGAGCGACCGAGTCCGCAACCAGGTGGGAGAGGAGATACAGGGCAGCTTTGAGGCTGTGGCCTATGTTTCTGACATCGTTCCACCCGGCGTCACCTGGACCTACTTCCACTACCCGAAATCGCAGGCGAACACCGTGGTGTCGGGCGACACCAGCCTCCAGCCGATCAGTCTACGTTACAACTTCAAGCTAGGAAGGGGCCGCGTCGTCAAGATCGGCACGACCGATCTGCGGGAGCGGATGCCGTTCGCTCCACGCAACCTGGTCTAGGCGGAGCGGACTGGCCGTCCGAGGGGGCGATCTGAGAGCGGAAACGAGCCATGCCCGCAGCCATCTGCATCGTGGGGAACAAGAACGCAGGTAAGACCAGCCTGATCGAACGGCTCCTGCCGGAGCTCGCCGCGCGCGGCCGCCGGGTGGCCACGATCAAGCACGATGCCCACGACTTCGAGATCGACGTCGCGGGCAAAGATACGTGGCGTCACCGCCAGGCTGGAAGTGGTACGACGATCATCGCCTCCTCCACCAAGGTCGCCATGGTGCGGCTGACGGAGCGAGAGGCGCAGCTGGAGGAGCTGCTGCGTCTGGTGGACCGCTCCTACGACTTGGTGCTCGTCGAAGGTCTGCGCCGCAGTCCGCTGCCGAAGATCCTCGTCCACCGATCGGAACTGAGACTCGAGCCGCCCCATGTGCTCGGCGAGGTGTGGGCTACCGTATCCGACGATGACTCAGACCTCGGCAGCGGTGCGCCGCGATTCCGTCCGGACGAGGTAGCTGCCCTGGCCGACCTGATCGAGCAGCGGCTGCTCGGCGGGCCGTCGCAGACGCCGGCCTGGAATCTCCCGGCGCTGCTGGCGGAGGCTGGCCGGATGCACGGCCACCTCTGCCCGGGACAGGTGCTCGGCGTGCGCATGGCGATCCTGGGCTGCGAACGTCTCGGTGTCCTCGACCCGAAGTTGTCGAAGCGGCTGATCGCGTTCGTCGAAACGGACCGCTGCGGCGCTGACGCCGTCCAGACGGTCACCGGCTGCACACTGGGCAAGCGCACGCTGAAGTTCGTCGACTATGGCAAGCTGGCCGCTACCTTTCTCGATATCGAAACCGGCCGGGCGGTGCGGGTCGCTGCCCGCGAGAGCGCGCGGGAGGCGTCGATGCGCTTCGCGCCGGCGGAGTCAGACGCCCATCAGGCGCAGCTTCGCGCCTACAAGGCCCTGCCTGACGACGAGCTGTTCACCGTCGAAGAGGTGCGCGTCTCCCTCAGCGAGGCTGACCTGCCCGGGCGGCCGCGCCGTCGCGTGACGTGCGACATCTGCGGCGAAGGTGTAAACGACGGTCGCGACGTGTCATCGAACGGCCGGACCCTCTGCCGTGGCTGCGCGGCCGGTGCGTACTACACGCCGGTCGAAGAGGCGGCGACGGAAAGGGCGCGGCCATGACAGGCGAAGTGATCGGCGCTGTGTTGGCCGGAGGCCGCGGCCGTCGCATCGGCGGCGACAAGCCTTTGCTGGAGGTGGGCGGGCAGACGTTGGTGCGCCGCGCCGTCGATTCCCTGCGCCTAGCTGGGCTAGATGTCACCTTGGTACTGCGAGCTCATCAACCGGTACCGCTCACCGCTCATACGTTCGGCGTCATCCGCGATGAAGTAGTGGACGCCGGCCCCTTGGGCGGCCTACACGCCCTCATGCGCTGGCTGCCGATGGAGTGGACGCTGGTAGTGCCATGCGATCAGCCCTTCCTTACGCCGAAACTGCTGCGCGGGCTGCTGGCACAGCCGAGGGAAGACATCGAGGCCATCGTGGGGCGGCCAGCCAACCTGCCCGAGCCGCTGCCCGGCCTCTACCGCCGCACCTGCCTCGGCGCTATCGAACGGGCGCTAAACCACGGTGAGCGCAGCCTTCGGGAGCTCCTCACCAAGCTCCGGCTAAGCGAAGTCCCGGCGGCGACGCTCTGCCGGTGGGATCCCCGGCTCCTCTCGTATCTGAACGTCAACACCCCGGCAGATCTACAGGAGGCGCGCGCGCTCGTCGCGCCGGTCGCGCCGGTCGCGCCGGTCGATAAAGAACACCGTGAGCTTCAAGAGGCCTTGAGCCATCGGAGGTGAGCTATGCCTGGTCGAACGAGAACCAAGACGAAAGCACACTCGACAGCCGACCGTTATCGCCAGCGCTGGCGCTGGGACAGCGTCGCCTGGGGCAGCCATTGTGTGGACTGCTATCCAAGCAACTGTCCGTACCGTGTCTTTGTCCGCGATGGCAAGGTGGTGCGGGAGGAGCAGTCAGGCACCTTCCCCACGATCGAGGCCGGCGTACCGGACATGAACCCCGCCGGCTGTCAGAAGGGCGCCATGTGGAGCCAGATGCTCTACGGCCAGGAGCGCGCTCTCTACCCGATGAAGCGGACGGGGCCTCGCGGCTCCGGCAAATGGCAACGCGTCTCCTGGGATCAGGCGTTGACTGAGATCGCCGACAAGCTCATCGATACGATCCAGGATGTCGGGCCGGAGTCCATCATACGCATTGGCGCGCCGGCCGAGGGGGGCATGCAGGTGCTGGTCTGCGCGAGCGCGCTGATCAGCCGCCTCGGTGGTATCTCGACAGACGTGCAGGCGGAGATCAACGACTTCAGCCCCGGCCTCTACACGACCTTCGGCAAGTTCGATCCGGCGCCCAGCGTGGACGACTACTTCCACTCCGAGCTGATCCTTATCTGGCACTGCAACCCCATCTACACCATCATTCCCTGGTATCACTTTGTCGCTGAGGCGCGCTACAACGGCGCGGAGGTCGCGCTGATCGCGCCCGACTACAGCCCCTCCGCTCTCCACACCGATATCTTCGCGCCGGTTCGCGTGGGGACGGACGCGGCGTTGGCGCTCGGCATGTGCCAGATCATCATCGAGGAGGGGCTCTACCACGCCGACTTCGTGAAAGACCAGACCGACCTGTCGCTGCTGGTGCGGCTCGATAACAGGCGCTTCCTCCGCGCCAGCGACGTGGACGGCGGCCGGGACGACCAGTTCTACTGGTTCGACACGAAGACGGAGAGCGTGGTCGAAGCGCCTCGTGGCACCCTCGCCCTGGGCGACGTCGATCCTGCCCTCGAAGGAGCATTCGAGGCAACGCTGTCTGACGGCTCGAAGGTGCAGGTGACGCCCGTCTTTGTCCTCCTGCGCGAGCTGCTGAACAGGGACTACACGCCGGAGAAGGCTTCGAAGATCTGCGATGTCCACCCGGACGTAATGCGGCGTATCGCCCGCACGGCGGCCCGCAAGCGCACACGTCTCCTTATGGGCTGGAACTCCGGCAAGTACTACCACGGCGACCTGATGGAACGCTCCATGGCGCTGTTCCTGGGCCTCACCGGAAACTGGGGAAAGAAGGGCACAGGCGCTCGCTCCTGGGCCGTAGGCATGTTCGATGGGATGGGCATCACGCCCGCGAAGGCTGCGCCCGGCCCGGAGGCCGCTCGCCAAGTCCTCGCGATGCGCGACCAGGGGCTGGCCGCCCTACAGGCGGAAGACCCCACCATGACCGACGAGATCGCCGTAGCCGAGCAGGGCTACCGCGCCGCGCGCCTTGGTGGCACGGTGCCCGCTGTCTTCTTCTGGTACTACCACTGCGGCTACCGCGAGCGCTGGAACAATCCGCAGTGGAGCGACCCCAGCATGAAGCGCACGTTTGACGAATATGTCGAGGAGGGCATCGAGCGCGGCTGGTGGGAGGGATTCCGCACGCCCGACGAGAAGACGCCGCCCCAGGTGATCTTCGAGATCGGCAGCAACCTCTTGCGCCGCCAGCGCGGCGGCGCGGACGTACTACTGAAAGAGCTGTGGCCTAAGCTCAAGCTCATCGTCACCATCGATTGGCGGATGAACACCACCGGCCTCTATTCGGACTACATCTTGCCGGCGGCCCATCACTACGAGAAGCCGAATTTCTGCTACCCCGTCCCAGACATACTCAACATCACGCTCTCGGACAAAGCGACTGAACCGCCCGGCGAGGCGAAGTCCGAGTGGCAGATCACGCTCGCCCTGGCAAAGAAGATCGAGGAGCGGGCGAAAGCGCGCAACTTCGTTGAGTATCAATTACGCGGGATGCCCATCCGTCTGGACACGCTGTACAACACGCTCACGAAGAACGGCGCCCTCGCCGATGACGACCGGTTCATGGACGAGATGATCCGTGATAGCGTCGTCGCGGGCGTGCTACCCAAGGGAACCAATCTGAAGACCCTACGCAAGAAGGGGCACGTCCGCTTCATCAACTGGGGCAAGAGTCCGATGGCGCTGGCCCAGGCATCGGACTTGAAGCCCGATGAGACCATGGCCCCATTCCGCTGGCATACCGAGAAGAAGCAGCCCTTCCCCACGCTCACCCGCCGCGCCCAGTTCTACATTGACCACGACTGGTTCCTGGAAGCGGGCGAGGAGCTGCCCATGCACAAGGAGACGCCCCAGCAAGGCGGCGACTATCCCTTCGTCCTCACCTCCGGCCACCCGCGGCACAGCATCCACTCGATGAACATGACGAACAAAGTAATACTTGAGACGCACCGAGGCCATCCCTCCATGTTCATGAACCCGGAGGACGCTCGCACCCGCGGCATCGAGGACGATGAGGAGGTGCGCGTCCACAACGACGTGGCCTCCATACAGATAGCGGTCAAGATCTCCGCCACAGTGCGCCCCGGCCAGGTCATTATCTACAACGGCTGGGAACCCTACCAGTTCCGCAAGTGGAGAGGCGCCGAGAACGTAGAGCCGGGAATGGTCAAGTGGCTGCACTTGGCGGGCGGCTATGGCCACCTCCAGTACCGAAGCATCCATTGGCAGCCGATACCCATCGACCGCGCCATTCACGTAGATGTCACGAAGATCAAGCCGAAGTCCAGAGCGAGAAGCGGCGCGAAAACGGGCCGTCGCCGCCGGCGGTAGCAAAGGAGGCAATCATGGCAGCGAAACAATCACAGACTGCTCCACTGAAGCAGATAGCGATGGTGTTCGACCTGAACAAGTGCATCGGCTGCCAGACCTGCTCGGTTGCCTGCAAGGTGCTCTGGACCCAGGAGGAGGGCGAGGAGTACCAGTGGTGGTGCACGGTGAACACGTTGCCCGGTCGCGGCCATCCCAAGGATTGGGAGCAGATGGGAGGCGGCTATGGCAGCGATGGTTGCCCTGCTGCCGGACGTCTGCCATCTCGAGCGGAGTTCGGCGGAGGCTGGGAATACAACTACGAAGAGGTGTACGCCAGCAAGGAACACATCCCGCTCCGGCCTGTCGATAGCAACGGTACGACCAGTTGGGGCCCTAACTGGGACGAGGATGAGGGTGGCGGCGAATATCCCAACAGCTACTTCTTCTACATGCCCCGGCTCTGTAACCACTGCACCCGTCCCGTCTGCGTCGAGGCGTGTCCTCGGGGCGCCATGTACAAGCGTCCCAAGGACGGCATCGTCCTGCGAGACGAGGACGAATGTCGCGGGTACCGGTTCTGCATGGAGGCCTGCCCCTACAAGAAGATCTACTTCAACCTGGCGCGAGAAATAAGCCAGCACTGCATCCTGTGCTTTCCCCGGCTGGAGAAGAACGTCGCGCCCGCCTGCGTGCGCCAGTGTCCCGGACGTCTCGTCTTTGTCGGATACCTGGACGATGAGGAGGGCCCGATCCACAAGCTGGTGCACCAGTGGCGGGTGGCGCTGCCCCTGCACCCCGAGTACGGCACCGGCGCAAACATCTTCTACATCCCGCCGCTCGCGCCGTACCGGCTCAACGCGGACGGCAGCTTGGACGAATCGACGCCGCGCATCCCCATGGCGGAGCTGGAGCGGCTCTTCGGCCCGCAGGTGGGCTCGGCCCTGGACACGGTGCGGGCAGAGATGGAGAAAAAGCGACGCGGGGAGCCATCAGAGTTGATGGATACGCTCATCGCGTATCACTGGAACGAACTGCTGGGCCCCTGGACCCGAGATCCGGCGAGCATCCGCTGGCGCTGAGGCGGGCGCAATGACGCTTGCCGGACCTTCGGGCCGGGCTCAGGTCTCGACGTCGGAGGAGGCGAGATGTCAATCAAACGCGAGCGGCAGCAGACGAAGGGTTCAAGCGACGCGCCGCTTCGGTTTCTGAGCCAGCCCGTCACCCGCAGGAGCTTCCTAAAGGGCGCCTCGCTGGGTGTGGCCGCGCTCTACCTGACGCAGCTGGGCTGCCGGGGTGGCGAGGAAGGCATCCGCCGCGTCGTCGAGCAGACCTCCCTCTACGGCAACTGGACCGACCTATACCGTCAGAAGTGGAGCTGGGACAAGGTCACCTGGGGAACGCATCTCATCGACTGCTACCCGGGGAGCTGCCTCTTTCGCGTCTACACCAAGGACGGCATCGTCTGGCGCGAGGAGCAGGCCGGCCGCTACCCGGAGGTCGAGCCCGGCGTGCCGGACATGAACCCCCGTGGCTGCCAGAAGGGCGCCTGCTTCAGCGACGTCATGTACGGGCCAGAGCGATTGCGCCACCCTCTGCGGCGCATCGGCGAGCGAGGCGCCGGCAAGTGGGAGCGTATCTCCTGGGACGAGGCGCTCACCGATGTCGCGAACGGCATGCTCGACGCGATGGAGGAGGTGGGGCCGGAGTCGATCATCTACGAGACCGGCCCCGGCAACGGCGGCATCGTCAACGGGCCGCTGCCCGGCTGGCGCCTCTCTCGGCTGATCGGGGCAACGGTGCTCGATACCAACGGCATGATCGGCGATTTCAACGTCGGTCTCTACGAAACGTTC
>JACZTE010000261.1 GCA_022573935.1 Chloroflexota bacterium | reverse complement strand
CTCTTGACCGGAGGATTGTCGGTCAACCGGAACTGCATGATCGCTTCATTTCCCCACATATTGGTAGGGCTGCAACAGCGGCAACGGGTATTGCAAGAGGAACCGCCCTGTCGCCGAGTCGTAGTAGCGCCCCCACCGGCCGCGTCACACCTGCTCGTCCGCGGACGCGTACTTCGTCCGGGCTGCTGCCGGTCTCCGCGCGGACGTTGCCGCCGTAGCTAGTCACGTTCAGCCCACATTCTTGATGGCGATTGCTACTACCAACAAGACCGCGCCAGCCAACAGAGCAGTACGCGACATCCATAATTGCAATGCATCGTAGAATCGATCAGAGGCGACGAACCAAGGGCATACTCTGCGCCAGAAGTCGTTGTATGCATCGTAGATTGCCTTGCTTCTGCCGCCTCGTGACCTTATTCGAAGGCCAGCGTACCCCGCTACCCCCATAATGATGAGCCAAACGCCACTCCAAATCAGCGCCGTTGAACTCAAGAATCCCCCTTCAAGTAACTTGAACTAGAAGAGGCTTGGGAAGACATAGTAGCTCACATCTCCACAGCGACGCCGCGTCACACCTGCTCGAAGTAGCGCCGACGCTCCCAGCCGGTCACCGCCTGCTGGAAGGCGTCCACCTCCCACTGTCGCATCCGAGCGTAGTGCGCGACGAACTCCTCGCCGAAGTACTCGCGCGCGATCTCGCTGGCGGCGAAGCGCTCGACCGCCTCTGGCAGCGAGCGAGGCATGGGCGGCGCGTCCGCGTCGTAGGCGTTGCCCGCTACCGGCGGCGGGGCGCTCAGCCCGCGCTCGATGCCGGAGAGGCCGCCCGCGAGGGACGCTGCGAGGCCTAGGTAGGCGTTGACGTCGGCGCCGGGCGCGCGATTCTCGATCCGGCACGCTCCGTGCGAGCTCGTGAGCAGCCGGAGCGCGGCCGTGCGGTTATCGAAACCCCAGGTGAGGTTCGTCGGCGCCCAACTGCCTGGCACCAACCGCTTGTAGGAGTTGACGTTCGGCGCGTACAGCAGCATGAACTCCGGCATGGTGGCCAGCACCCCCGCGGCATACATCCGCATCTCTTCCGATGCGTGGTCGGGGGCCTCGGGGTCCCAGAAGAGGTTGCGCTCGTTGTCCGCCGACCAGAGGCTCTGGTGCAGGTGGCCGCTACAGCCATCGACGCGGTCGTCGTACTTGGCCATGAAGGTGGGGATCACGCCGTCCTGGGCCGCTACCTCCTTGGCGCCGCTCTTGTAGAACAGGGCGTCGTCAGCCGCCGTGAGAGCATCGGCGTAGTGCAGGTTGATCTCGTACATCCCTTCGCCGTGCTCTCGATTGTAGCCTTCCACGGGCAGGCCGAACTCGACCATCATTCTGCGGATCCGGCCGACGACGTCCTCGTCCAGCGAGGCGTGATGCAGGCTGTAGCAGTTCATCCCCGGGCTTAGGGGCGTCAAGTCGTGGTAACGCTTCGCCCGCAGGCTCTCCTGATCCTCGCGGAACAGCCGCACCTCCAGCTCGACGGCCATGCGCGGCAGGTAGCCGGCGTCCGCAGCCCGCTCGACGACCCGCCGGAGCACGTGGCGAGGCGAGACGGCCAGCGGCTGCCCGTCCCTTCGCTCGAAGTCGCAGATCACGGCCGCGGCGCTTGGTTCCCACGGCACCCGGCGGAACGTGGAGAGGTCTGGCTGCATCACGATGTCCGCGTACCCGGTCTCCGCGCTGCCGACGGCAAGGCCATCGATCAGCTGTTCCTCGATGTCCCAGCCGAAGATGACATCGCACTGCGGGAAGCCGCCGTCGCGACACTCCTCCAGGAAGTGTGGCGCCAGGACGCGCTTGCCGCGGAAGACGCCGTCCATATCGGCGCCGCCGACCTTGACGACCTCGATTCCCTCGTTCGCGATGAGCTTTTCGACTTCGGCAAGGGAAACAGCCATCGGCAGTGACCTCCTGTGTACGCGTTCGTGTGCGACGCTAGTATAGCGAGGATCGCCGCCGATAGGTTGTTGCTCCGGCCTCTCCGCATACTCCTCCGTAGGCGAGGCTTTCTAGCCTCGCCGCCGCCGAGCCTGGAAAGGCTCGGCTACAGCTTGACCCACGACCAGCGGTTGACGACGCTCAGGCGAGGCCGTATCATGGCGACATTCAGCCAATAACTGTAGTGAGGTGTTAGGAAAGGAGGCGCGGATGCGAAGCGGAACCCGGCGTGCGCCTCTTTCCCGCTGCCAGGCGTAACCTTCGCCTGGGCCACTGCAGGTCAGAGCCGCCCCGATATCTCGGGACGGCCCTTGTTTTTTGGAGGAAGCTATGACGCTTGAGATTCGGCCCATCACCGACGACGAAGTCGAGCGGGCGGAGTTCATCACGATGTACTCGTTCGATAGCCCGGAGCGGCGCGACATGGCCGCCGCGGTCGAGCGTGCTCGCCGCATCTTCTCCAACGACTGGTCGCTGGCGTCGTTCGAGGACGGCGAGATGACCGCGTTCATCCGAGTGGTACCCTTCGCCATGCGCGTCAACGGACGGGGGCTCTCCTTCGGGGCCGTGGGGCCCGTCGTCTCGGCGCCGGAGCACCGTCGCAAGGGCCACGTCGGCGCGCTGCTCCGTCGCTCCCTCGCCGACATGCGCGAGCGCGGGCAGGTACTCT
>JACZTE010000260.1 GCA_022573935.1 Chloroflexota bacterium | reverse complement strand
TCGTGAGTAACCCACCCTGAGCTTGTCGAAGGGTGGGTTACTCTGCGTTTCGCAGGGATACTGTGGACTAATCCCAGAAATCGAGAGTCTGGCGCATCGCCTGCTCGAACTGTTCGTCGTCCATCTGCCGGCGCAGCCCGCCGATCAGTTCGGCGTCCTGGCCGACCAGGTAGCGGAACTTCGGCTGGTCCGTATTGACCGCGTTGTAGATCGCCTCGGCCACGTCCTGCGCGTCGCCCCGCTCGTTGCCGCCGGGGAGCCGCGTGAGCGACTGCTCGAATCGCTGCTCCAGCTCCAGATAGGGTGAACCCTCGGTGAATCGTCGCGCGAGCCGGCGGTTGCCATCGAACTCGGTCTCGAACCCGCCCGGCTCGATCAGCAGCACGCGAATGCCGAAGGGGTGCAGCTCATAGTGGAGCGCCTCGCTGGCGGCCTCCAGCGCGTACTTGCTCGCCGAGTAGATGCCGCCGTAGGGCGCCACAACCCGTCCGGCCAGCGATGAGATGTTGACGATGGTACCCGACTTCTGTTCGCGCATCTTTGGGGTGACCGCTCGTGTTACCCGCATCGCCCCAAAGAAGTTCGTCTCGAAGATCTCCTTCATCTCATCGTCGTCCGTCTCCTCCAGCGGCCCGTGGATGCCCAGACCGGCGTTATTCACCAGCACGTCGATGCTGCCGGCGGCGTCGATCACCTGCCGTACCGCGCCCTCGACGGATGCGTCGTCGGTCACATCGAGCTGGACGATCTCGATAGGCAGGCTCTCGGCCTGCTTCGCCTGCTCAAGCTCGCCGGCCTTCGCGGTGTTGCGCATGCTGGCGAACACCGTATCGCCCTTGCGGGCGAAATGCAGCGCGGACAGCTTCCCGAAGCCGCTGCTGCAGCCCGTAATTAGCACAGTTGCCATCGTGTTCCCTCCTCTGGTGGTACCTCGTTCTCTTCGCGCAGCGATTGTACCAGAGGCGTCGCGTGCTGCCTAGGTGTTGTCGGCTACCCATCCTGGCGATAAGATGAGCCTGATGCCACGCAAGACGTCTAAGGAATCGAGCGGCTCCCGGCTGGCCGAGGTTCGCGCCGCCCGCATCGAGAAGCTTGCCCGCATGCGCGAGCTGGGGGTCGAGCCCTACCCGAACGGCTTCCCGGATCGCGAGGCGATCGGCGCGGCGCGGGAGCGGGCGGAAGGTGCGAACGTGCGCGTGGCCGGGCGGCTGGTGCTCTGGCGTCGCCACGGCGGCGCCACCTTCGCTATGCTGCGCGACCAGTCGGGCCAGATCCAGCTCCACCTCCGCCGCGATATCCTCGGCGAGGACCGCTACGAGGTGCTCAAGCTGCTGGACGTGGGCGATTTCATCGGCGCGGAAGGCCCGCTCTTCACCACCCGCACCGGCGAGCTGACCGTGGAGGTGCGGCAGCTCACCGTCCTCACGAAGACGCTCCTCCCCCTGCCCGAAAAGTGGCACGGCCTGACCGACCCGGAGACGCGCGTCCGCAAACGACACCTCGCCTTCATCACCGACCCTGAATCGATGGGCATCCTCACCAAACGGGCCGAGTTCGTCCGCCATCTCCGCGCGTTCCTAGACGGCGAGCAGTTCCTAGAGGTGGCGACGCCCGCGCTCGAGCGCATCCCCGGCGGGGCCGACGCGGAGCCCTTCGTCACCCACTACAACGCCCTCGATACGGACTTCTACCTGCGCATCTCGCTGGAGCTGGCGCACAAGCGGCTGATCGTGGGCGGCTTCGAGCGCGTCTACGAGATCGGCAGGGTGTTTCGCAACGAGGGGCTGAGCCGCGAGCATCTCCAGGAGCTGGACCTGCTCGAGTTCTACTGGGCCTACGCCGACCTGGACGCGCTCAAGCGTTTCGTCGAGCGGCTCTACGCGACGGTGATCGAGGAGACGTTCGGCACGCTCCAGCTTCCCTACGGCGACCAGGTGCTGGACTTCGCCCCGCCCTGGCCGGAGTCGGACTACTGCGAGCTCTTCCGCGGCATCGGGATCGACCTGGACGAGTACTCCACCGCCGAATCGCTTCGGCCCGTCGCGGAGGAGCGCGGGCTGGCTGTCGGCCCCGGCCTCGGCCGCGGGAGGCTGATCGATATGATCTACAAGCAATCGATCCGCCCCACGCTGATCCAGCCCCAGTTTTTGCTCAACCATCCGGTCGATCTCTCCCCGCTGGCGAAACGGGACCCGGCGGACCCCAGCCGCGTCCAACGGCTGCAGGTGATGATGGCCGGCTCCGAGGTGGGCAACGGCTACGCGGAGCTGAACGACCCGCTCGATCAGCGGGCGCGGTTCGAGGAGCAGCAGCGGCTGCGCGAGGCGGGCGACCGCGAGGCCCACATGCTGGACGAGGAGTTCCTGGAGGCGCTGGAGTATGGCATGCCGCCGACCGTCGGCTTCGGCGTGAGCATCGAGCGCTGGCTGATGTACCTGACCGATAGCCCCAGCATCCGTGACGTCGTCGCCTTCCCGGCCACCCGCCCGCCCGCAGCGCCGGGCGCTCCCGAGGGCTCAGCATGAGGAGAGCCTCGTAGGGACAGACCTTCAGGTCTGTCCGCAAGCGTAGGGCCTGGAACTACGAGCGAGATGCTTCGACAGGCTCAGCGTGACAGGAGTGGGAACTCAGCGTGACACAGGCGAAGGGCTCAG